>NZ_JBSQPW010000014.1:0-55961 GCF_055118575.1 Trichococcus sp.
TGCTGAACGGGTTCGTTCAGCCCTGAAAGAAATTTAGGAAATCTGTCCGACTGAGCATCGAAGAGCGCAATAGGACAGATTTATCTAATTTCCGAAGGGTTAACCCGTGAAGCTGGCCATCATTTTAGGCGCATGAAACATTTTGCAAACGTGTGAAACACCTATGGTGAAGCACTTTTCAATCCGAAAAATTTTATACTTTCCTAGTATACAAAAAAAGGCAACCCCGACACGTGATCGGGATTCCCTTTTTGAATGGTAAAATTCAATCTTCATTGGTTCTGAATGCTCATTTCCGGCACTTTATTCCTTATTTTCATATTCCAGAAAGCCAAGAGTACCAAGAATACTACTGTATATTGCATCGTACTGTTGCTTAACCATGGGATGAAGAATGAGAACAGACAAGCATAGACGAATAGTCCAGAGAGCATAATGATGAATGGATTTTGACTGACCAGTGACATATGTTTCAGCCATGCCAAAACATAGCCATATAGTGCCATACCGACGATGACCCCAAAGATGCCAAAATCGAAGTAAAAATCAGAAACAAAGCCGAATGTATTAAGGAAAGGACTGATTTGCAGTCTTGCTTTGTCGTGCTTATAGGCATCCATCAGTTCAACCTCTTCCCCAGTAACCTTCGACCAAGCCTTTACGGGAAGTTCCAACAAAGAAATACCGTAATAGTGATTTTTCTGATGATTGACCTGATTATTGAAGCTTTGAAGGCTGTTTGAAAAATAGACATATGGTGTCACCAATACCTGCGGCAAATCAAAAGCGACTTCGTGTTGAGTCGGTTTTATCGTTTCTGTGTCGTCTGAAGGATCAGCACTGTTGTCATCCTCTTGTACATTGCTTTGTGTGTAGGCATCCGCTAAATACTCCTCACTTTGGTTTCTCGCTCCCGACAAGAAAACAAACGCCCAACCGAAGCAAAGCACCATTGCGATAAATAGTTGAAAAGTTTTTTTGCGATGATAGAAAGCCAACGTAAAGAACATGATGAACAACTGTTGCAACAACAATTGGCGGGAAACGATCAGTATCGGAATGGCATAACTGATTAGGCTCAAAACAATCAAAACCAATGCTTTGAAAGAATGCCATTTTACACCGTACTGATGAATATAAATGACCGCTAAGCTAGGAATGAAATAGGATAACACGACAAATTGGTGCAACCCACTGACATAAAAGGTAACATAAGCATTCATGTCACTACTGAAATAAGGCAACTCACCAATAATGATACTTTCCGCTACAAAACATCCTAGAATGAACAAAGATATCAGCAACGATACTGTAAAGAACAGATTACCGTCCATAAGTTTCGTTGGTTTAACTTTCTCTTCATTGGGGTTGTTGTGTATTATTTCATACAGGAATGATCCTAGTAACAATAGAACTGGTGTGATAATCAAAACGATCGAAGTCTTTAGACTCAGTTCATTATAGATAGGATTCAACCTGATCAAATTCAAAGCGAACGAGACCAACCAGGCTGCTAAAAAGATAGCCCTGAAATCGAAAAAATCCTTATTCTTTATTGAAATATAAAAATAACTGAACACTGCTAAAGCAAACATAATAATGAATGACATTATTTGGTTTTCAAAACCGATCACCCTCATCAAAAGAAACACGAGTATGATCAAAATAGCATTCTTAATTAAGTATGCATGCTTATTATTGAAAGAAAAAATATCTTTCCGACTTAATTTTGGATGATTCACTTGCATTACCCTTTACCTTTCTTCCTCGTAATTTAAAGTTTATTTAAAAATAGTAATCATAAAAACACAATACAATATAGCATATTGAATTATAGAATACTATCAAAAAATAGGCGCCCCTAATACTTGAAATCTTCAGGCCTTTGGTCCATACGGCCAAATTCGTAAGCGATACAGTCCAAAATCCTTTGGGATGCTTTACCATCTCCATATGGATTTTCCGCTTCGGACATTTTTTTGTGCAACGTGGCATTATCAAGTAAATCTGTCATGGCTTCAACCACATCTTTTGTCTCAGTTCCCACCAGTTTCAGTGTTCCAGCCTCGACGCCTTCTGGCCTTTCTGTGGTATCACGCAAGACCAGTACCGGGATGCCCATAGAGGGTGCTTCTTCTTGCACACCACCCGAATCGCTCATGATCATGTAGCTTCTGGCTGCGACGTTATGGAAATCGACGACATCCAACGGCGCAATAAGATGGATACGCTCATGGTCCCCAAGATGCGCATTCGCCAGTTCCTGAACCACAGGATTCAAGTGAACCGGATAGATTATTTCAATATCAGGATAGGCATCAACGACCTGTCTGATTGCACGAAATACCTGTTCCATAGGTTTCCCTTGGTTTTCACGACGATGCATCGTCACCAAGATGAGTTTATGCGCTTCAGGAATACGGTTCAGGATTTCGTTCTGATAATCTTCCCGGACCGTATGCTGTAAAGCATCGATAGCTGTATTACCGGTAATGTAAATAGCATTTAAGTCGTGATTTTCTTTCAGCAGATTGACCTCGCTTTGCGTTGTTGGTGCAAAATACAAGTCCGAGATGACATCTGTTACCTGCCTGTTGATTTCTTCCGGGAAAGGAGAGTATTTATTCCAAGTTCGTAATCCGGCCTCAACGTGGCCCACCTTAATGTTGTGATAGAATGCTGAAATTGCCGCCGCAAATGTGGTAGTCGTATCGCCGTGAACCAAAACAATATCCGGCTTTGCTTCTAACATGACTGCCTCCAACCCCATCAAGACATTAGCAGTAATCTGTGATAGCGTTTGGCGATCTTTCATTACATTCAAATCATAATCCGGTTTGATGTCGAAAATAGTCAATACCTGGTCAAGCATTTGCCGATGCTGCGCCGTTACAGTCACAATCGACTCGAACCGGTCGGATTGTTTCTCCAATTCCTTCACCAGAGGGGCCATTTTTATGGCTTCAGGTCTCGTTCCAAAAATGGTCATTACTTTTATCTTCTTCATAATTACACATCCTCAAATTTTCTCGGTCAGTACCTCGATGATATCTGACGCTCTTCTGTCCCAAGTGTTGTTCACCAAAAAATCAGCCTGTTGTTTTCGAGAATATTTTGGCTTAAAGTTTGTTTCGATCAATTTTTGCACCAATTCATTATATTCTGCGGCATTATTGTAGAAATAAACAAAATCACCGAATCTCTCTATTTCCGGATAATAGACCGAGATGATGCATTTCCCATAGCTGATGTATTCGTACAGTTTGACCGGGTCAACCGCCAGAACTGTGTCATTCAAAATGAACGGCATTACTAAGCAGTCTACATTCTCGATGTTCGTGTATAACTCATCATGCGGAATGATACCGCAGTATTTGACACGTTCTATCGGCTTTTTAACAACGGTCGGGCCGATGATGTCATAGGACACATTTTTAAAAGCAGCGACATTACTCGCTAGCGTTTCGAAGTCGAACCAGGAATCGACCGTTCCGATATACGCGATTTTGTAGTTCGTTTTTTCTCCATCAGACGTGCCCCGCTCATCATAAAATAGTTCACTTTGTACAAAACCATTGCGGATTATCGTCACTTTTTTGCTCGGATCCACGCGCATGATATCTTCGTACAAGCCATGGCTTGAGGCAAAAATATAACTGGCTTTTGCGATCAAAGCTAACTCCATGTTTTGCACGTATTGTTTCCTTTCACTTTTCGCCATGTTCACATGACGGTCCATGCAATCATAAATGATTGTCCCACTATAATCTTCCGGAATCGCTTCAAACAACTCAGGAGAGCATACCCAAAGATAATCATAGTCTCCCTTAATGATTCTCCTCTTATAGTTGCTTCGGATCATTGCGTTGAACTGCTTAATGATCGGCAAATCATTCTTCGGCAGCTGGAAATAGACAACTTGCTTCGAAGGACGAACTTTATTTTTTCTGACGGTTTTGCGGTTGTTCGCAAAACGATATTGCACGGTGACATCAAAATATTTACCTAATTCCAAAGCCAAAATTTGCGGCCTTTGGAAAATCCAATCCCAATCGACATGCATCATATATAGCATTTTTTCCATATTCTTCTCCTGTTTTAAACGCCATCCAGCGTTCTTTTTATTCTTTTTGCTCACCAGCTCCAGCTAGGACTACTTGAATGGAATAGGTAGCATAATTACTCCTGCTTCAGCTGTTTGCTTAATTCCTTCAGATACTCAACCAGTGGCTGAGCTGTTTCCTTGTGCTTCATACCTAATTCGATGTTTGCAATCAGTAGCCCGTACTTATCACCCACATCGTATCTTTTGCCTTGATATTCGTACGCCAGCACGTCTTGCTCTTTGTTCAGCGCTTCGATAGCATCCGTCAGTTGCAGTTCGGGCTTCCCCTGTGCAGACAATGAGTGCAATTTAGGAAAGATATCCGGTGTCATGACATATCTGCCTATGATGCCCAAGTCGTTGGATACGACCGAAGAACCGGCCTTTTCAAAAACATGACTGATGCCAAAAAGGGTTTCCCCTATCGCGTTGGAAACTTCCACAACACCAGACTGGGCTAATTTCTCCAAACCAGTCTTCATCATGGAAATAACGGGTTTCTGATATGCCTCATACAGATTCATCAAGGTTTTGGTCAGTGGTACCTCGTTCGGCATGATATCATCGCCCAGCAAAATGACAAATGGTTCATCGCCAACAAATGACTCTGCATGAAGAATAGCATCCCCCAAACCATCCGGATACGCTTGTCTGATGTAATGGATATTTGGAACATCCGATTTAGCAAGAATCGCTAATTTTTCGTGATCGTCCTTATCCGAAAGCATTTTTTCCAAGTGAATATTCCGGTCAAAATGATTTCCGATTGTGGACTTGTTCTTTCCACTTATGATCAATATTTCTTCTATTCCAGAAGCAAGGGCTTCCTCTATAACAAATTGGATAACAGGAGTGTCGACAATAGGCAACATTTCCTTTGGCATGGCCTTGGTTGCCGGAAGGAAATCTACCCCAAAATCAGCTGCTGTTATGATTGCTTTCTTAATTTTCCTCATTCTTGCCCTTCTTTCTGCTTTTATCTCTATTATTATATCAAACAACCCGCCGAAAAAAAACGAGGGCCGGACTTTTGTCCACCCTCGTATGGTTACGCATGATATTTTTAATAGCTGTATGCCTCAGAATAGATTTCATCATTGGTGGATGATGCGTTTTCGTTGTAATAGCCGTCTGAATAGTCGCTTTCTGTGTAAGTGTCGTCAGTATATGTATCCCCGACATATGGTTCTTCTGTATAAATCTCTTCCTGATAGGTTTCTTCGTAATAAGGTTCCTCATAGGAATAAGACTCTTCGGTATAGACACCGCCATACTCATCAATATCCGTAAATGCAAGATCCTCCTCAAGGCTCTCGGCCAAGCCCAATTCTTTACGGAAAATATTGGAAATGCGCAAACGCTCTTGCGGGTTCACATACAAATAGTAGATTTCATTTATGTAAGTTTCCTCACCAACCAGGGAATCCTGCACGAAATTCTGCAATGAACTCTTGTAACCGGCCTGAAGATCAACTAACTCATCAAAAGTCAAATTAGTCTTGACGTTAGCTGATAAAGTATCCAAAATCTTTCGATAGTTCTTTAGTGAATCCAAGCTGACGATTTTGTTGAGCAAGGCTTCGACAACCAATTTTTCTCTGTCTTGTCGGCCCGCATCGCCTGCAGGATCGTCATGACGCATCCTAGCGAAGGCCAATGCCGCTTGACCATCCAATTCTATTGTTTCACCTTCAACAAACTCAAAATTATCATATTCAAACGTCAATGGGCTGACCACTTCTATGCCGCCTATCGCGTTGATGATATCCACGATGCCCTGCATATTCGCTGTCACATAATAATCAACCGGAATGTTCAGGAATTGCTGCACCGAATTGATCGCCATACTCGTTTCGCCAAAAGCATATGCATGGGTTATTTTGTCATAATACGGGAATCCGTCCAAACCATTATACTCAACCATTTCTGCATAAGAGTCACGGGGAATACTCACCAAGGTAGTGGTCTTCGTAGTCGGATTAATTGTACCAATAATGATAGCGTCACTTCTGCCGACGTCAGTATCCCTTCCCAAAGCCCCGTTGTCAACTCCAAATAAAGCAAACGAAATCGGTTCGGATGCATCAGTGGATACATCTTTATCTCTTAAATCATTCGTTTCAACACTTTCATACATAGCTGTCACGGTATTATCGACCTCTGAATAGGACTTCCAAAAAAAGAACCCTAAAATGATAACAAGGCCAGCAAGCACAGCTGAAATTCCTTTTATTATTCTCTTGCTTTTCTTTTGCCGACGTCTACTGTTATTCATTATTTTTTATCCTCTTTCCTTAATAGGTTTAATAAAAAAAATAGCCCATTCACAAATAGTCATTTTTCAGTATAAAGGATTGGCTTGGATTAAAAAAGGCTAAATCAAAAATATATTAAAAATTTAACAAAAGTCACAAAAAATGAACACTCCTTTTCATATCAATAAAAAAATCGGCAAAACAAAAAGACGCCCAAAACTGAATCAGTAAAAATCCGATTCAGTTCCAGCCCCTCTGTGCCGAACGCGTGACTTATTTTGAAAAAACCACTTGCGCCCGCTATTGGTTTATGATGATAAAAGGATACTTTTTCTTGTCAATCAGGTTGAATACACCGTGAAGATAATACTTTATCTCGTCCCTGTTGGAAAAATCAAACACTAAAGTCTGAACCATTTTCAACCCCAAGTAAACAAAGAACTTCGCTTTTTGGGTAAACGTGCCGTTCCTTTTCACAAAGACCACTCGGTTTCTGTACAACAAGTATTTGCTTAGGCCTTGTACCTTGTTGATCGAACTGGAACCTTTATGATAGATATGCGCGGTTGTCAGGCAGTATACGCCAAATTTGGCTTGTTTAGCCCGGCAACACCATTCCGTCTCTTCATAGAATAAGAAGTAATTTTCCGGTATCAAACCGATTTTTTCCATCACTTCTTTACGCACCAACATGCAGGCGCCCCCGATATAGTCACAGGCAATGACTTTTTCCACTTCATCGATAGGTTTCCCTTGATTAAGGGGCAGATCGGCTCCTTTCGCGATATTGATCATCGCACCCGTCGTTTGGATGAGTTCTGGTTCATCAAATTCCAATATTGCTGGTCCTACCATTCCGCAATCAGGGTTTGTTTCCGCGAAGTCGACCAGCTGTTTCAGGAAATCCGGTTCGACTTCCGTGTCATTGTTCAATACGCAAACATAATCAGCCCCGTCTTCTAATGCCCACCGGATACCAACATTGTTACCGCCAGCATAACCCAAATTCTTCCCGGTCTGCAACAAGATGATGTCACGCGCCAAATTCTGTTGCAAAGTGGCGTAGTCATTGGTTGATGCATTATCCACCACGATGATTTTGTAATTCTCATATTGAATCTTAAGCAAACTCTCAACGCATGCGATTGTATCTTCATAGCCATTGTAATTTAAAACAACGATGTGAACACTTTTTTCCAATTGATTCCCCTCAAATCTATCATTTATTCTTGCAAGGCTGCTAAAAAACTACATAAATTTGTTAAACTTTTTTATTCCTGAATTTTGACAATAACGGGCCAGCAACTTCCAGCACCGCTTCATTCTTCAAGGCCAACATAACCAATAAATAGACGATAGCGCCCACACCGGCAGTCGCACACGTATACAGAAGCACATTAGTGATCAAGTTACGCAACACAAAAGCGACAACTGCCAACGCCACACAACCAATCAGACTGGCCCCAATATTTTTGGAGATCCCTTTCAACTCGATATGTTCTTTGGCGTAATAGTAACTCATCAACAACACAAGCAGTTCAGCAATCATCGTAGTCAGGGCTGCACCTTTTTCTTGGAAAATCGGGATCATCACCAGATTCAGACCCACATTGACAATTGCACTTGCTAAAGTCGCCTTTAAAATATATTTTTCCTTTTTCATTGGCAATAGAATCAAGGATACGATGACCGTTGCATAGATTGAAAAGAGTAAGGCCACACTCAATATTCTGAGTGAAACTGCAGCCTCAAGATAGTCGGCACCGGAAAGGATGATGACCAACTCCTCGCTCAACAGGTTGATGCCAACCACCGACGGCAAAATAAGCACAGAGATATAATTAAAAACTTTATTGATCGTATTTCGGTAATCCTCCATTCGATTGTCCGCTAAGTAGAAGGACAGCCTCGGGATTGCAACTATAATTACCGCAGCAAGAACCGATTTTACAGTCGTGTATATTTTTACAGCTACACTGTAAATACCGACGGAGTAGTTTCCGACCATAAACCCTAATAAAGTAATATCTGAATTAACATAAAATGTTGATAAGAGATTATTCGAAAAAATAATCAAGATCGGTTTTAAATGCTGTTTAAGGCCCAAGTGCCTAGTCAATCTCAACTTCGTATATTTCCTCGAATGAACATAGTTGATTACGTTGGAACCAACAGTTGAGATGACAGTGATTAGTGCGTATAAATAGTAATCTTCGGTATCTTTCACCAAAACAAAAAGCAGAATCAGTGAAATAATTTGAAAGGCCAAACTGCGCAGCGTTATGAACAAATAGTCCTCATAGATGCTGTAAATCCACTCTACTCCGACTGTAGTGAAGATGATGCTCATGCTTTGAATCAGCAACAACGACCTGTAATCCGCTAACGAAGGCACTGTGAACAAAACGACAAACAGGAAGAGATAGGAAATCACCGTCGAAATCAGATTGATTGTGAACACTTGGTTTCCGAATGTATTCAATTTTTCCGGATCGTTCCGCAGCCCTGCCCCTTCTCTGATGGCATAGGTTGCTACACCCAGTCCTGCCAACAGCAAAAAGTAATTAACGATGGAACTGCTGAAATTGACTTTTCCCAAATTAGTAACTTGCAAAACCCTCGTGGCGTAAGGAAAAGTTATTAATGGAAATATGATTGCAAGTACGGTCCTTATCCCATTGAGAGATGCATTCCGTTTTAAAGATTTATTTTCCATTCTTGAAACTACCTCAAATCTAATTATTTTATTTCCGTCTTATATATAATAACAGTCTTCTGAAAGAAAGCCCACGGGCAAATCAGTCTAACCGACAATATCATAAACAGATTATTCCGTAAATAGACTGAAAATTACTTTTAGGAATACTTAATTTCCGCATTAACTAGTTTATCTCAAAATAAGAAGAGTGAACTTATCCGATTCAGATAAGTTCACTCGAATTTTTTCCAGCTTATCGAACAACAACTGCATAATTTAATGCATTATACGCTTTTTCGAACTTTTCTTTCGTTACCCAGTATTGACTCTTTGCATATGAATTTGGATCATTCACTAAATAATCCCCTGTTTGCTCATCATAACCAATCAGGGTCATAACGTGCATGTTGTCAACTGTCCTCACATAGCCGGCATTGCCCATATAATATATGCCCCATACCGGAGTTGCAAAATTGTTGGTGACATAGACAACTACTGGATTGCCCTGCTTTATTTCTGCTTTCAATTGTACGGTAGAAAAACCTGTTGCATCAGCTACTTTCCCACTGTAAATTTTGCCGTACGAAGCCAACGCTTTAGTGAAGATAGACTGGTAGACCCCATCCACGATTTTATAGGGAGAGGACGCGAATGCTTCAAATGGATTGTTACTGTTCTTAGGCATGTTATCTAAGAATGTTTTGAGAGAAACATTTGTATAGCCTTTATATTGCAGACCCATCAGCAAACTCGCACCCTCACACCCCATTGGAGCGTATGTTGGAGTTAGTTGAGAAACAAAAGGAACATTTAAGGTGATTTTGGGATTTTCCATGAATGCTCCAGTGGTCTTTCCTGGAGCCCCGCTACTCTTTGGCAAGATTTTTATTTGAATACCTTCCAAGCGATATCCATATTTTGCTGTTCCTGAGGGTTCCCCATTTTTCGCCCAGCCTGTCCAACCGAACATCTGTGCATGGACACGATAATAAACGTCAAATTTTTGGCTCATTTCGCCGTTCAGTTTGATTTTTATTGCCTCCAGTCTCAGGGATTGTCCGGATGTTCCACTTAAAAGTCCATCACTCACTTCAGCTTGCCAACCAATATTTTGAATATGCGTGCTGTACGAGATGGATCCTGCATAAGGCAGATCGGACAATTGAATTTTAATCCCTTCCAATCTTAAGGCCTTTCCAGTAGTCCCGCTTGACGCTCCATCGCGGACCTCATTTTGCCATCCAATATTTTGCACATGCGTTTGGTAAATGATAGTTGGGTATTTTACAAATGGACTTACTGTAGGACCCGGTGCTATCCCATCTTTTTCCACCAATCTGATTTCAATTGCTTCCAAACGATAACCATAACCTGCCGTTCCTGATGATTCACCATTTTTTGCCCAATCCAACCAGCCAACGTTTTGTGCATGGACACGATAATAGATATCATATTTTTGAGCCAAATCATCCGTAAGTTTTATTTCGATTGCTTCCAATCGTTTGGCTTCTCCTTCTGTGCCACTCACTTTCCCGTTAGAAACCCAATTCATCCACCCATAATCTTGGACATGCGTCCGATATACGATATCACCGATCGGAAGGTTGTCTGTCCTCTTGATCTGGATGGCTTCCAACCTACGTGCCCCCCCTTCCGTACCACTTAGTTCCCCTTCATGCTTATCAGATTGCCAACCGATACCAGAAATATGTGATTGGTATGAGAGTAAAAATGAGTCTCCAACTTTTGATGTTTCAACAGTTGGAGTCACTGTAGCTGTCGTTTCCGCTGAAGCGGTCGCCATGGTTGCTGATGTTAAAAACCCTACCAGAATTATCCCAATCACCACCAAAGAATATCTTTGTACCTTCCATTTCGACGTACTGTTTTTCATCCGCAAACTCCCCTTTTCTGATGATTGCAAAGATTAATCGGGAATCTTCTTTGTCAATACGCTCTGCTTCTTCCCACTTATAACATCTCGACATCATTTAAACATATGCAAATTTAATTATAGTATAAACTCAAAAAATACACTATTAAATATTTATATATTTCGGCGTAATATTTTAAATACAGAAAAAAAAAAGAACCTAGATCATTGTCCAGGTTCCTTCATCTTATTGATAATAGTTGATGATACCGTTCGCGACCGCTTGAGCCAGGACGTTTTGGTAACTATCAGTTGCCAATTTCGCTAACTCAGTGGCATTGCTCATGAATCCTAACTCCAGCAAAACAGCTGGCATGGCAGTTTCACGAAGCACAGCAAAAGTTTCATCATATATTCCTCTATCTTTGGCACCAGTAGCACTGATCAGAGAGGATTGAATTTCATCTGCTAAGGTGACACTATTCGCCAGTCTGGTAGGATCTAGGTGCATCGCCTCGTTAATCTGCGGTTCATAACCTGGATAATACCCATAATAAAACGTTTCTATTCCTGTAATCGTTGAAGCATAGCCGGCTGAATTATGGTGAATGCTCACAAAGATATCTGCATTTGCCGCATTAGCCATCGCTGCACGGGCTAAAAGTTCGGTAGAAAGGTTTGTGGTGCCACTTACCGAAACGTCAGTGTACCGTGTCATTGCTACATTGTAACCTTGCGCTTCCAACAAAGTCTTCACTTTATTCGCAACTTTTAAATTAAGTGTTTTTTCATACACCCCGCTGAATGCTGCACCACTGTCCCAGCCACCGTGTCCGGGATCAAGGTAGATTAGCTGTTTCGCCTCAATATACCTACCCGCAGTCATTCCTGGAGCAGCTTCTCCTTTTTTAACAAGTTTTATTTCATAGGCTTCGATTCGAATATTGCTGACTTCGACTCCCGCAGATTCGCCATTCTTAGCCCAACCTAGCCAGCCATAATTTTGTGCATGAACGCGATAGTAGATATCATAGTTGTCGGCATATGACCCTGTCAGCTTGATTTCAATCGCTTTAATTTTTTTTCCTTGGCCGATTGTTCCGCTGGTGGAACCTGCCGTTGTCCAGTCTTTCCAACCGACTCCATCCACATCTGACCGGTAGGTAATCCCACCAGAAGTAGCACTGCTTTCCAACGAAATCTGGAACGCTTCCAGTTGCTTAGCGGTTCCCGTAGTGCCACTGATCTGTCCTTCCGCGACCTTAGCCAACCACCCATAATCCTGTACATGAGCTTGATATGAAATCACTGGCTTGCTACCTTTTAAGAAAGCACTTGTTGTATTAGCAGGTACCTGAGCACTATTGCCTTTTTCAACCAACATGACGCGAATAGCTTCCACTCGTTCCGCTAAGCCTTCCGTTCCTGCAGAATCT
This sequence comes from Trichococcus sp., assembly GCF_055118575.1. Taxonomy (NCBI): domain Bacteria; kingdom Bacillati; phylum Bacillota; class Bacilli; order Lactobacillales; family Carnobacteriaceae; genus Trichococcus; species Trichococcus sp. The sequence goes on from NZ_JBSQPW010000014.1 coordinate 12,368, forward strand.
CCATTTTTAGCCCAGCCAAGCCAGCCGTATGTTCCAGAATAGACACTGTAATAAACATCGTAATAGGTCGATACTTCACCAGCCAGTTTAATCTCAATTGCTTCTAAGCGCTTTGCTTGGCCACTAGTGCCACTCATTTCCCAATCCTTAGACCAACCAGTCCAACCGATGCCTTCGACCTGGGTACGATATTGAATTGAGCCATCAACTGGAAGCTGCTGTAACCCAATTTTAACTGCTTCAATACGCTGTCCTTGTCCAGGTGCCCCGCTGATTGCACCGTCTTTAACTTCAGTCTGCCAACCTACATTTTGAACATGGGAACTGTAGCCTACTGCAGGAGAGAACGGCAAGCTGCTTTTGGAAGAATAAAAAGATTTTCCAATCGTGAGAGAGGTGTCACCCTTTTTCAGGAGCCTCACCTCCATCGCTTCCAAACGTTTGGCCATACCCTCAGATCCCGCCAACTTCCCGTTAGCGGTCCAAGCTGTCCAACCGATGTCTTGAATATGCACGCGATAGTAGACATCATAGGCTGCTGCAATGTCACCTGTCAATTGTATTTGGATTGCTTCCATTCGTTGTGATTTTCCCAGTGAACCACTGACTGCTCCATCCGACTCCAATTCCATCCAACCTAAATTCTGAACGTGAGCACGATAAGAAATGGATCCGGAATAGCTTCCTCCTGACAAAGAAATTCTCATTGCTTCTAGACGCAGACTTTTACCTGTCGTTCCGGCTAATGCGCCATCAGATACATCGGCTTGCCAACCGATATTTTGAACATGAGTACTATATACTACCGATGGACTGCTCACGTTTTGAACAGTACTCGTCAGTGACTGAATCGCTTCGTTCAATTGATCATATTCGGCTTTTGTTATTTCGACTATGTCTCCAGTCTCGTTCAAGGCGTAGTATTTCAAACCTACTTCACTGATTTCATCACCTGCAACGTCAACTGAATAAATTCTTTCAATAAACGAACCATTCTGATTAGTTGTCACTATTTCCGTCTTCTCAGTTTCTGATGATGTTTCATTTTCTGATGATGTTTCATTTTCTGATGATGTTTCAGTTTCCAGGTACGTTTCGGGAACTGTGATTGCATCATTTGGAGAAGCGATAGGCAAAACTGACAAAGTATCTCCACTTACTAATGAAAATACGATTACTTCACCGGTTGACAAAGTTTCCTCGTACTCGGTCGATCCGTCAACTGCGTACTCTTTTGCAATAGTTTTGCTAGTTTCAATTGTACTGCTATCAACAGAAATCTCCTTGGTCAAGTCTTCAAATGACCCGGTCAAAACATCCGGATTCCCCAAACTGACAGCTGTCAGATGAAGAATTCCTTTCTCCTCGAAGTTAATCTCTGTGGCCTTGCCGTCATAAGTGACCAAGTAATGTTTTGCATTTTTAATACCGTCCTCTTCGACTGCAAAAACACCACTCTTACCTGAGAACAAAGCTGAGAATAGAACCAACAAGCATAGACTCAGACGTATAATTCTATTTATCAAAACTGCTGTACTTTTCAATATAATGCCTCCTTAAATAACAGAAATGAGTACAACGATTAGTTTAGCATACTAATGTTGAACAATAGAATAGATATTCTGATTTTAAACAAAAAAAAAAAACGCTTTCCGATTCATTGGAGAGCGTTTTTCCTTTCTTTTATGCTTCGTAACCGTTTGGATTATTCTTTTGCCAGTTCCAGGAGTCGCGGCACATGTCCGCCAAGGTCTTATGTGCTGTCCAGCCCAATTCTTCTTTGGCTTTGTTCGCATCCGCGTAGCAGGTCGCGACGTCGCCGGGACGTCTGTCGATGATTGTGTACGGAATTTCGACGCCGGTAGCCTTCTGGAAGTTATAGGTCAAGTCCAGCACGCTGTAGCCGATGCCGGTACCGAGGTTGTAGATGCCGACTCCATTGGTCTCCTTGATTTTGTCCAAAGCCTTGATGTGGCCCAACGCCAAGTCGACGACGTGAATGTAGTCGCGTACGCCCGTGCCGTCCGAGGTATCGTAATCGTCCCCAAAGACGCTCAGGCGCGGCAATTTTCCGACCGCTACTTGCGTGATGTACGGCATCAGGTTGTTCGGAATACCGGTCGGATCTTCGCCGATCAGGCCGGATTCATGCGCACCGATCGGATTGAAGTAGCGCAGTAAAGCGATACTCCACTCGGAATCGGCGAAAGCCACATCCTGCAGGATCTGTTCGATCATCACTTTCGTGTAACCGTAAGGGTTCGTTGCGCTCGTCGGCATGTCCTCCGTCAGCGGTGACACATTGTTCATCCCGTAGACCGTTGCTGAGGAGCTGAAAACAATTTTCTTCACGCCATGATTGCGCATCACGTCGCACAAAATGAGCGAGCTCGTAATGTTGTTGTGGTAGTATTCGATCGGTTTCACGACGGACTCTCCGACCGCTTTGTAGCCGGCGAAGTGGATGACCGAGTCGATTTCCTCTTTTGCGAAGACCGCATCCAACGCCTCGCGGTCCAGCACGTCCACTTCATAGAAAGTCGGCGCTTTGCCGGTGATCGTTTCGATCCGGTTCAAGACTTCCGGTTTGCTGTTCGAATAGTTGTCGACGATGACCACTTCCTGGCCTGCATTCAATAATTCCACTACGGTATGGCTGCCGATGTAACCGGCGCCTCCAGTCACTAAAACTGACATAATATCCCTCTTTCCGATTGATAGGTTTCATAATTTCCTTTTGACAAAAAACGTATCTCTATTATACCATAATCAATTTTCCAAAGTATCCGTGTCCCCGTACCCTAACTGGATATCAGCATCCGAAAAGTTCATACCCTCAAGATTGGCCGGCTCCAATGCCAACTCATCCCGCAACAAGTTGGAAATCCGTAAGCGCTCTTCCGGTTGGACATAATAATAGTAGATATCTCCCATGTACAGATCCTCCCCAGAAATGACAAATTGCTCATAGGAAATGATGGAGTCGCTGTAATATTTTTGAATATCGACCAGATTCTCGAACGTCAAATTCGTGCGCATGCTCATTTCTACCGATGAGAGGATCGCTTCATAATTGGAAATGCCTTTGGTACTCAACAATTGATCAACGATTGCTTTGATGACCAACTGTTGGCGTTCCTGACGTCCGGTATCCCCTTGTGGGTCATCGTACCGCATACGGGCGAAGGCCAGAGCCTCCCAACCTTTCAAGGTCGCGGTATCCCCTGTTTTGAAAGAAGCTCCGTTATATTCGAACGTCAATGGGCTGGTGATTTCGATCCCACCAATGGCATCGACTAAATCCTCCAAGCCGTTCATATTGATTTCGACATAATAATCGACAGGAACAGCCAAGAACTCCTGGATGGAATTGAGTGCCATCTCTGTTCCTCCGAAAGCATAGGCATGTGTGAGCTTATCGTTGTATTCGTTGGATGTCTCCGCTTGATAATTTACCATTTCGGTGTAAGAATCGCGCGGAATGCTGACCAAAGTAGTCTGCTTTGTCTGCGGATTGATTGTTACAAGGATAATCGTATCCGATCGCCCTCCCATCTCCTCCAGCTCATCACCATAACTATCGATTCCCAACAATGCAAAGGAAATCGGTTGTTCAGCAGATAAGGACACCGCATCCTCACGTTTGTCCCGCGTTTCCACATCATAAAATACAGCATCCATCGTGCTGTCCATTCGGTTATAGGCTCGCCACATCCAGCCTCCCGAGACAACTAAAACCCCAAGAAGGAAAAGAAGCAAAAACCTTTTCTTAACTCTCTTTTTTTTGAACCTATTCTTGGAAACATACATTGTTGCACTTTTCACTCCCAGTTGAATTGTTGATTTTCCGAAAAAAACGTTATGACAGCGAACCCTTATACTTTCATCAGTATAAAACAATTTGGTTTATTAAAAAAGAAATTTTGAAAATCATAATGAAAAAACAATCTTTTCTCCTGATTGAAAATACAAAAAAGCCCGGAGAACTAATTGCTTTGTTCTCCGCACTTCGTATTTTCACATATTCATTTTCCGAGCAGCCAGAATCGTTTTTTCTTCTGGTAGACTTCCACAGGAGCCTCTGTATGGACGACATCTCCATTCAGCAAATCTTTCGCGTTCTGTCTGAAATAAGCCACCTTCTCAGCCCCAAAATCAGCCTGAAGCCGGGAGAAAGCTTTTTTGTAGTGGAAACCGCGCCCACGCGTATTGTGCGCATCTGATGCGATGATATGGACGAGGTTTGCTTCTATCAGACGGTAGCTCAATTGAGCGATGTCTTTACCGAAGGCTCCGACGTAGCTGCTGGCTGTCACTTGAGCCAACGCGCCCCTTTCGATGAAAGGGAGTAATATATTTGGATCATCAATGATCGCCTGATTACGTTCGGGATGAACGATTACCGGCGTGATGCCTTGTTGTCGTAATTTAAAAAAAAGCTGTTCCGTGTATTCAGGGATAGTCAACGTAGGAAACTCGATAAGCAAAAAACGCTTCTCTTCGTCCACGAACAGGACTTCCTCTTTTTGGATATCATTCAATAACTCGCCATTGATGCGGATTTCTTGACTAGGGTATAGGGTAAGTGCGATACCTCGCGCATCCAATTCTTCTTGCAGGGCTGCAGTGGCTTCCACCACGGCGTCTTTCGGGTTCAGGAATTTACCATTCTTATGGTGCGGTGTCACAAGTATATGGGAGATGCCTTCGGCGACGGCCAGTTGGGCCATCGCCAATGAATCTTCCAATGTTCGGGCTCCGTCATCGACACCAGGCAATAGATGGCAATGAAGATCGATCATTAAGCATCCCCCTCGCTTGTGTAGCCATAGCCGTAATACGAGTGGTCATTTTTCTTCTCTACGCCATTGAACACCACGCCGAGAACGTTCGCGTTCACCATCTCCAGCAATTCTTTTGCATTGAGTACATTATCTTTTTGCGAAATGCCGTGACGGATCACAAAAACAACCCCATCCGCTTTCGCTGCCATAATCTGTGCATCCGTTACGGACGTCACCGGCGGCATATCATAGATGATGATGTCGAACATTTCTGTGAATTGCTTCATCAACGTATTCATCCGATTCGAATTCAACAGTTCGGATGGATTCGGTGGAATCGGTCCGCTCGTTAAAACATGCAAATCTGTTCCTGTAACGACTTGAATGACTTCAGCTGTGTTTTTTTCAGGAGAGCTCAACAAGGTCGTCAGACCTTCTACATTACTCAAGCCAAAGGTCCGTTGTACAGTCGGTTTGCGCAAATCCGCATCGACCAGCAATACGCGTTTGCCCTGATCTGTGAATACAGAAGCCAAATTGGCCGATGTCGTGGATTTCCCTTCCCATGGTCCGGATGATGTCATGACGATCGATTTGACGTCACGGTCGATCATGGAAAACTGGATATTGGTACGGATGGTGCGGTACTGCTCAGCAATGACAGATTTGGGCCGTAATTTAGAAATCAAACTCAAACCTTTACGCTGTTGGCTGTCCAACTTCATAATTTTCTTTCTACTTGATCCAAACATAGATTATCGTCTCCTAGATACGTCTTTTGGCTTTGCGCGTCTTTACATCAGGTGTTGCCTGGACAAAACGAGTAGCTGTCAGTTCTTCTTCGGACATCTGCAGAACTGCGCCTAATGTCGGCCAGCCCAACTGTTCAATGAACTTTTCGTCTTTGACGGTCTTATCCATGAATTCAGCCAGGAATGCCAAGCCTACGCCGATCATCATGCCGACCAACAGGCCCAGCACAAGGTTCATCGGTGTATTCGGAGATACCGGATTCGGATTTGCTACCGCTTGCGATAGGATCGTCACGCTGTTCACGTCCAGGATGCTGCCGATTTTTTCTTCAAATGATGAAGCTGTTGCATTCGCCAAATCTGCAGCAGTATAAGGATTTTCATCCGTAACGGTCACACCGAACACCAATGAGCTGTCTTCCGTTTGAACGGTCAACTTGTCACGTAACTCTCCCAAAGTCAGGTTCGAGCCAGTATCCGTGATGACGTCCTCCAAAATGATCGGTTCTTTGATGATGCCTTGATAGGTATTTATCAGACTCAAGTTGGTCTGGATATCTGTGTTCGTGATCGCCTGTTCCGCATTCTGCGTTTGATTCACGACGATTTTCGAAGTCGATTGGTAAGTCGGTGTCACGAAAAAGAATGTGTATAGCGCCGCAAGCAACAATCCTGCCAAACCCCACATGATGATGGAACCCAGCCGTTGCTTTAAGATTGCAAAAATTTCACCTAATGATATTTCTTCCTCCATGATTTCCCTCCTGAATAAAAGCCTCTATGATTACAAATTGAATTGTGTTCTTCAGAAAAATAGGTGGCAACGCCACATTTCTCCACTGTAAAATATTGTACTATACCATTCTTGAAATAACTATAATTATTTTACTGGAATTCCGGTAAATTATTCGATGCACAGCATTCCTCTGCAAAAAGCTGAACAGCTTCGTTCGGCCCTGAAAGAAATATGATACAAAAAATAGTCCGGAGCCTCGATTCAGGGCTTCTGTTTTCAATAAGCTCGGACCCCACGCATTACTTTTGTTGCGTCAACACTCTAGCGCCATCCTTTGTGATGGCGATCGTATGCTCGAACTGACAGCTCAGGCCGCCGTCTTTCGTGCGGGCCGTCCAACCGTTGGCGTCCATTTTGGACTTCCAAACTCCAGTGTTGACCATCGGCTCGATCGTGATCGTCATGCCTTCCTTCAGGCGGAGGCCTTTACCGGCTTCACCGTAATGCGGGATGGATGGGCTTTCGTGCATCGTCGGTCCGATGCCGTGGCCGATGAACTCCCGAACAACGGAGAAACCTTCGCCCTCGACGTAAGTCTGGATCGCATGGCCGATGTCCCCGACACGGTTGCCGGCTCTGGCTTGTTCGATGCCCAGATACAAAGCCTTCTCAGTGACTTCCATCAAGCGTTTCACTTCCGGTGTCGCCTCGCCGACCGCATAGCTCCAACAGGAATCGGACATGGCGCCGTTGTAGTTCACAACTGTATCAACCTTGATCAGGTCGCCGTCCTTCAGTACATACTTACCAGGGAAACCGTGGCAAATTTCGTCATTGACGCTCGTGCAAGTGGCATACTCGTAGCCTTCGAAACCGATTTGTTCGCAGATGGCGCCGGCCGCTTCGATACGGGCCTGCACGAAGTTATTGATTTCCATCGTGGTCAAACCCGGTTTGATGAAACCGCGCAATTCCTCATGGATGCCCGCCAAGATCGCTCCTGACTCTTCCATAGCTTGAATTTCGCGTTCAGATTTTAAAGTTATCATATTTAATCTATCCTCTTCCTATAAAGTATTCTTTCTCATTATACATTAAATGGGGGCGATGACTAAATAATTTTCACGACTTGATGAAATTCCTGCCCGCTTGCTGAGTTGGCCGGAACTGAGGTATTTGGGGCGACCGGCACCTCCGGCCAGCGACGGCTTCGCCGGAGGTACGTTACTGTCGAGAAGCTCTCCTCCGGCGAGGGAATCTTCGCCGGAGGAGAGCCTTTTTCTGAGGCATTAAATCTGATGAGCGGCATCCTCCCCTGAGCTGAAGCAACCGAACGGGCTGTGGCGATTGTTCCGCAAAAAAAGACGACCTCATCAGAGACCGCCCTGTTCGATCTTTACCACATGCATACGTTCATACATACAAAAGTCATTCTTCATCATGATAGCCATAATAATAACTGTGTTCTTTCTGGCCGCCAGGTGCACGGTTATACACGACGCCCAATACATTGGCATTGACCATCCTCAAGGAATCCGACGCCTTCAGGACATCCTCTTTCGTGTCCTCTTCGTAACGGACCACGAAAATGGTTCCGTCCATTCGGCCGGACAGGATTTGTGCGTCGGTGAACCCCAGCAGAGGGGGTGTATCATAGATCACCAAATCAAATCGTTCCGCCACATCCTTTTCCAGTTGCTTCATCCGATTGCTGGAAAGCAGCTCGGCTGGATTGGGTGGAACCGGACCGCCAGTCAGGATGGATAATCCCGGCACCTCGCACGTATGCAGATAGTCATCAAGGCCCTTCCCGACGTGGTTGGCCAACAGATTCGTCAGCCCCTCCGCATTGTGTATTCCGAATTCGCGGTGAACGGATGGCCTCCGCAAATCGCAGTCCACCAACAGCACTTGGTTCCCCTGCAAAGTGAAGGTCACCGCCAAGTTCGCGGCTACTGTTGACTTGCCGGCCCCTGATGTGGCCGAAAGAACAGCAAGCGACTTCAGTTTTTTGTCGATCATCGAAAATTGGATGTTGGTCCGCAATGTCCGGAACTGTTCCGAAACGGGGGAGTTCGGTATGGCCAGTGTGATCAGACCGTGCGTGCGTTTCGATTGTTTTGTTTTTTTATTTTTTCGCTTAACTGCCTCCACCATCATCTTTTCCCCCTTTTGTTGCCGGCATTCATTATCTCGCTGCCATCACTGTTCTGAAGGATGACACCAATTTTTTCTCTTGTCATGTCCGCCACTGTCACGAGTCGTTCAGGCCCGTTCCCCGAGTGGGCGGAAGGCTGTTTTTTAGAAGTTTTATTTTTTTTTGCCGTCGGGACGGCATCAGAATGCTCTTGTTGTACTTGCTCAACAATGACAGTCGGCTTTTCATCGGGAATTCGTTTATGGACCACTGCCTGTTCCGTGCCTGAAGCCGCTGCTCTTTCAACTGCTATCAGGCTTTTTGCCGCCGCATTTTTTTGTTTCTGCATGTCAGCGATGGCCGTTCTTTCTTCTTTATTCATTTCCGAAATGGTTCCCAGATTTGGCCACCCTATTGTTTGTGTAATGAACTGATAATCATCGATTGTCTTCGCCATCGCATAGCGCAACATAGCAACGCCGAACCCGGACAATAATCCGACGCCCAGCCCGATCAAAAGGTTGTTCAGTACATGCGGTGACACCGGATCTGGATCCGGCACTGCAGCCGAAATGATCTGCACGTTTTCGATATTCATAATTTCGACGACATTGCTTTGAAAAGTCAAGGCAATTTCATTGGCGATTTCAGCAGCTTCAGCGGGATTCGGGGAAGTGACAGTCAATGAGAATACTTGCGAATCCTCATTTGCACTTATCGTCACTTGATCAGCCAAGTTTTCGACTGAATAAGGCAGCTCCAACCATTCGATGACGCCGCCAAGAATGACCGGTCCTTCGATGATATCTTTGTAGGTATTGATCATCTGCACATTGGAATTGATGTCATTAAGCACCAAGCCATTCGCCTCATCGCTCGCGCGGTTCACGAGCAGTTGGGTTTTGGATTCGTATAGGGGGGTCACAATCAGAAAAGTGTAGATCGCCGCAAGCACAAGTCCGATCAAGCCGAACCCGATTATCATCCCTAGCCTTTGCTTAATTAATGCCGTCAGATCCCTTAAAGATACTTCTTCTTTCATGATGGTCCCTCCACTTTTTTGGCTTAAACTGCCTATTCTCCCTTATAATGGACTACATGCGCACCCTTTTTGTACACGCTTTCATTATATCATAAAATATTCCTCAGGAAAAAAATAACACCACTCAATAACGTGACGAAGCTGCCCCGAAAAACCAACTGACGCGCGTTACGATCCGATCTAGATCTGCATCCGTCATCTTCGTGTCCGACGGCAAGCAAAGTCCGCGCGTAAAAATATCCTCAGAAACGCTCGGTTCCTCAGGGTTGTGGTTGAAAAATGCCGTGCCTTTGAAGACAGGCTGCAGATGCATCGGTTTCCAAATGGCGCGTCCTTCGATATTTTTGGAGTCCAGATAATCCAACAGCTCCTTCGGACGGACCTGCACGCCGGATCTGATTGTCGCACAACTAAGCCAGTAGTTCGGCTCGCCGTAAGCAGCAATCGGCATCATTTCCAACTCGTCCAGATCCCGAAAGGCTTCCTTATAATAGTCGAATATGTATTTCTTTCTGGCGATACGTTTGTCCAGCACCTGCAGTTGCCCGCGACCGATGCCTGCCACGACATTGCTCATGCGGTAGTTGTAACCAATCTCTTTGTGCTGGTAGTACGGGGCATGCTCCTTGGCTTGGGTAGCCCAGAACTCCACCTTCTCGATGGCGCGTTTGTCGCTCGCCACCAGCATCCCGCCTCCGGAAGTCGTGATGATTTTATTGCCGTTGAAAGAATAGATGCCGATGTCTCCAAATGTACCGGTCTGTTTGCCTTTGTAGGTTGCCCCGAGGCTCTCGGCGGCATCCTCCAATATCGGCACACGATGGGCATCTGCGATAGCTTTCAATCGATCGTAATCAGCTGATTGTCCATAGAGATTTACGATAACAATCGCTTTAGGATGTGGATACTGCTCGAACGCCTTTTCAAGCGCTTGCGGCGACATATTCCAGGATTCGCGTTCCGAATCGATGAACACAGGAGTCGCGCCCTGATAGATGATCGGGTTGGCAGAGGCCGAGAAAGTCAGGGATGGGCAAAAGACAACATCTCCTTTCCCGACGCCCAAATACATCAGGCCCAAGTGGATGGCGGCCGTTCCGGAAGACAAGGCATCCGCGTAAGCAGCACCGGTATAGGCGCAAATTTCTTTTTCAAAACCGGTGACGTTGGGACCCAATGGCGCAATCCAGTTGGTACTGAAGGCCTCTTTGATATAGGCCATCTCCAACCCGGACATATGCGGGGACGCCAACAAGATCCGCTTTTCGTTTTTTTCGTTCATGGGGATGCACTCCTTTCGTACAAACAACGACCTTTCTTACTGGTGCGAACAAGCATAGCCGATTAAATTCGTGCGCAACGTTTCTGTCGGTTGCATCAGCAAGTCTTCCGCAAACGCTGTCGTTTCTTCCAATGGGAAATTGGATGCCTTGCCGACGAAGATTTTTTCATAGGCTTTGCTGTCCAGCATGCTTTCGTCCGCCAGCAATTCCTCGTACAGCTTTTCGCCGGGGCGGATGCCGGTCTCTATGATGGGGATGTCGTCCTCGTTGTAACCGGAAAGCTTGATCATTTTCTTAGCCAAGTCGACGATTTTGACGGGCTCACCCATGTCGAGAATGAAGATTTCGCCGCCTTTCGCCAGTACACCTGCCTGGATGACGAGCCGGCTCGCTTCCGGAATCGTCATAAAATAGCGGATCATGCGGAAATCAGTCACTGTCACTGGCCCGCCTTTTTCAATCTGCTCTTTGAAAACAGGGATGACGCTGCCGCGGCTGCCCAGAACATTCCCGAACCGGACCGCCGCAAATTTAGTTTTGCCGGGTTCGTCCAAAGCCGTCACGATCATCTCAGCCAACCTTTTCGTCGCCCCCATCACATTGGTAGGACGAACCGCTTTGTCGCTGGAAATCATGACGAAACTCTTCACCCCTGCGGCTTTGGCAGCCTCGGCCATGTTTTTCGTCCCGAAAATATTGTTCTTGACCGCTTCGCGCGGATTCCATTCCATCATCGGGATATGCTTATGCGCAGCCGCGTGGAAAACGAAGTCCGGGCGATGCTGCGCCATCACTTCAAAAATCAACTTGCGGTCCTGCACATCAGCTATCACCGGCACGATGTCTATCGTTTTCCCATAGGTCAGCGTCATTTCGCGATGGATCAGATAAATCGAATTTTCCCCGTGCCCCAACAAGATCAAGCGCTTCGGCCCGAATTTGGACACCTGCCTGCACAACTCTGATCCGATCGAACCACCCGCACCGCTGATGAGGATGGTTTTGTCTTTCAAGGATTCGATAATCAGCTGCTTGTTCAGTTTTACTTCTTTCCTTCCAAGCAGGTCGACCACATCGATTCCCCGTGTCCGGCTGACGGATAGCCTGCCGGTCATGACATCCTCCATTCGCGGCATCTGGTTGACGGCCACCCCGACTTGATTGCAGTAGTCAAGGATGCGTTCCAGCTCCTGCGGCTTCAGGGAAGGGATGGTAATGGTCACTTGGTTGATGCCGTATTTGGTGACAAGATTTGGAATATCTTCTTCCTTGCCCAATACAGGGACACCCATCAGGCGATATTGCTGCTTCCTCTCATCACGATCGACTATGCCGACGATTTCGATATTGTTCGGCCGATGGATCAGGTTAGAAATGAACAGCCGTCCGCCTTCCCCAGCGCCCACCAACAGCGTCCGTATCTTTCCGGACGACTCATCCTTGCCGCGGTAATCGACTTTCTCTGTGTACTCATGATAGATCCGCCACGCCATCCGGATACCCGGAATGAAGACGAGTGAGAACATATAGGTCAAAAAAATGTAACGATAGCTCACAAGTCGGAATACGACCGATGAAGCCATAGCTGACAGCAAAAACGCAAACGACAGGATCTTCACGTGGAAAATGAGATCATGCAGCCCAGTAAAATATGGCAAATTCGCGAAAAGGTGGCGAAAAGCGCCCAGAGATCCATAGATCACCACGGTTATCCCGATCATCAAATAATAATAATGATTCGGCAGCGTTACGTAATTTTCCAATAGCCAATAAGCAAGGAACGCCGCCAGCATGATTGATAGACTATCGATGAACATCAAAATAACCATTTTCTTTTTGGAGTTAATTTTGCTCATCTTCAACACCACCTAACTTGTTCTGGAATTTTTATTCGTACGGGGCTGCATTGGGCGGATGCCCAAAATACCTTTGACATACATGTTTTTGATTTTTTTCTGGTTATTGCCGGCAGTAGCAATCCGGTCACCTCCGCTTCCGGCGCACCACCTCGACCATAAGCCCTTTGAAATACCGGTACTCCTGCGTCCGATAGAACAGTATCAGGAACAGCAGATTCGGCACTACCAGACATAACACGAAGCTGGCTGCCAAAGCCGCAAACCCGGATCCGTCGATTTGGGCGATGACCGCACCTGTCAAATACCCGGTCGCAAGCGTGATCAGCGTATAGCGCGCATAACTAATATAATATGTCCAAAGTGGCGCAGCGAAGCCAATTTTGTATAGGAAATAAGGCTCAACCAAAAAGCAGGTTGTGATCAGCGACACGATTGTCGCGAAGATGACCCCGGAGATGCCGTATACCGGCGCCCACACCAGCGACAAGAGGACATTGACTGCCGACTGGAAGATCGGTTTGTAGCGATCGTACCAATACAGACCCAACGCTTCCCGAAAAGTCAAAACCGCGCGGCGCATGCCTTGGATATAGTAGAGGACCACTAGCAACAGCACCGTCTCCATTCCCAATAGATAATCCTCACCTACCCACAATCTGACGAACGGATTGAACAGGTAATAGAGCGAAATACTGCTGTAACCGAAAATCCAGAAAGTGGCGAACTGGATTTTCCCGAAAACATCCAGCAGCCTTACTTTCGACTCGGTAACCCCAAGATTTCCGACACTCGCTGTGATAGCGGTGAAGAATTGACCGAGGATCCCGTTCAGCGCGCTGATGACCAGCAGATAATTGGAATAGAGCCCTACAAAGACCGTGCCGACCCTCATCGAAATGACGATATTGTCGGTAGCGTTGATCACGATTTCACCGATTTTTTGCGTCACCATTGCAGCTGTGTTCTTTTTTACTTCTTCAATGGTTTCACAGTCGAGTTTCTCGGTCGTTTTCTCCTTCAGGAACGGATAACGTTTGTCCGCACTGTGCGCGATAAACAAATTTTCCAACAACGTGCACAAGATGCGCAGCAGCAAGAAATCGATATAGCTCCGCGTCAAATAAAGGAAGAGAATCTGGAGCGCATTCACCAGGGAAAAGAAGCCGAAACGGTAAACCGTCACAATGTAGCGCTGCTGGTCGGCGACGATCAGGTTGCGCTTGTAGGCGAAAAAGTAGGAAACTGCGGAGTTGAGGACAAACAGGAAGAAAATCCAATCGAGGTTCTGCACGTTCGAAGCGTCCGTCACGAAGAGGTGCAGAAAGGGAATAAGGGCGATGCCCAAAAGCAGGATGAGGGTGCCGATGAGAAAGTAAGCTTTTTTGTAGAGCTGCATCAGCGCCTTCACGTTCGGGATGTCCTTTTCGGCCAATGGTTTGTAGAGGCTGTATACGATTGCCGGGCCGATGCCTAGTTCGACGAGCGAAAGCATCGTCAGGATGCTGGTGAAGAGTCCATTCACGCCAAGATATTCTACTCCGAGAATCCGGATGAAGATGATGCGGGCGATGAAGCCAACGGGCACAGCCACGATTTCGCCCACAATCGCGACCGAGATATTTTTCAATGAATTTTTCGTCCGAGACATCCCATCACCCCGACAATCGTCGCTTATTGGTTTCATTCCGAAGGTTTGCGGTATTTCCGTTCATGATATTTGCGGACCCAGACAGCCGGGAACAATCCGACGATGAGTGGGCGCAATGCATATAACTGCCGGTGCAACGGAATCCCCAGTGCTTTCGCCCATTGCCGTTTCAGACGGAATTCGTTCAGGCGGTATCGGTATTTGCGTTTCTTATAAGAGTCCCGCGCTTCATAGTAATCGATCAGAATATCCGACAGATTGTAGCCGGCATAGCCCTTGCTGTAGAGTTTGCACCACAGGTCGAAATCTTCAGTGCGTTCCGTCAATTTCCCTGTCGTGTAGCCTCCGACCTCCAGCAAGGCCGCCCGTCGCATCATCACCGATGGATGCAAAAACGTGCGCCCGCGGAAAATCTGCAGTTTCGACGGTTCGCCGGAACTGACGCGGGCGCCCCAGATTCCACCTTTATCGAAGACGTTCCGGCTCGTGCCGACGATGGCGTACTCCGGATGCTCATCTAGAAAGGCAACTTGCTTTTCGAAACGGTTCGGATGCGACCAATCGTCGTCATCCATCCGGGCGACGAATTCGCCGCTCGCTTCCCGCAGACACGCATTCAGCGCGGGCGCCAAACCTCGGTTGTATTTGTGGCGCAGCAGCTTGATGCGCGGATCGTCCTCGAACGACGACTCCAACCGCAACCATGTTTCATCGGTAGAGCCGTCGTCGCAAATGATGAATTCAAAATCACGGAAACTTTGATCTAGGACCGACGCAATCGCCCGCTCCACTTTGGCGCCGCTGTTGTGGACGCCCATGATGACCGATACCCTTGGCATGACGGGTATCCCCCTTTCTGGTAGTGATGCGCTCCTGCCCCGTCATTCCCGGCGAAGCAGTTCTGAATAGATTTCATCCATTTCCCGCAGTACGTTTTCGACCGCGTAGTCCTGGATCATTGCCGCGCTTTCTCGTTTCATGCTTTCGCGCAACTTGTCATCAAAATAAAGCATCACGAGCTTTTCTGCGTACATAGCCGGATCGTCTTGCTTGATCAGGAAACCGTTGCGTCCATCTTCGACCAGATCGCGGTTGCCTCGGCAAGCGCTGACGATGAGTGGCAGCCCGATCGCCATCGCTTCCATCACATTCACCGGCAGCCCCTCCTGGTTCGATGAGGAGACCGCGACATCGGCCAGTTGCATCAGCTGCGGCACGTCCTTCCGGTAGCCCATCAAGTAGACCTGCCCTTCCAGTTTCAATAATTTAACCAAGGCACTATAACCCACTTCGTTCGGTCCTTTCCCGATCAGAAGCAGCTTGGCTTTCGGGACCACCTTTACCAGTTCCGCCATCGCCTCGATCAGGATTGTCTGGTGCTTGCGGTTGTTCAGCGCCGCTGCATAAACCAGGATAAAATCATCCGGCGCGAAGCCATATTCCCGGCGCAGTCGTTCTTTTTCGCTTTCCGCCTGAAGCGTGAATCGACTCAAATCGACACCTACCCCGTGCACATTGACGACGCGTCCGGCTGAAAATTTGTCGGCTGCGCAAGCATAATCCTCGCTGTTCATTGTAATCAGGACGTCAGTGTAACGGGACAGGGCTTTTTCGACTGGGTAATAGGTCAGCCAATTTTTCCGCGCCGCTCCTTTGAAGAAATGAAATCCGTGAGCAGTGTACAGGACTCTCACATCCTGCCTGTCCCGGCAAGCCAGCCGCACCAAAGCCGATGCCACCGGCGTGTGCGTGTGTACCCAATCGAACCAGACTTCTTCATCAAGAACCCGGTTCAGTTCCCGATAAGCCTCCAGATTGCGTTTATCGAACGGGGAACGCTGAAACGCGATCGGATAAACCTTAACCCCCCTCGCCAACAGTTCCGGATGGATCGGATCTTCTACCCTGCAGGCGACGGAGACCGTATGCCCCTGATCCATCAAGCGCGTGATGTGTGGCACGAGGAAGAGGTTAATGGTCCCGGAAATCGTCGATACGTAGAGAATGTTCAATCCGATCGTCTCCTTTCGCGATTTTCAGAAGCCCTCCATGATCCGTTTCAACAGCGATGCTGCTTCCTTCCCGTTCCGCAATTTTCTGGAACGCCAACACCTGCAACAGCACGAACAGCATCCAGAACAGCGGTTGGCGTTGGTTCAGCAATGTCACACTTTCCACGGCCAACGACACGATGACAGCCAGATTACTGAGCGACAGCCGCCGTACGTTCAGCACCACCCAATACAGAAACAAAAGCGTCGGAGCCATGCCGTAATAGAAAAGGATGCTAAACAGTGTCGAATGGATTTCGTTGTCAGAAACGGACAGAACGAAGCGGTCGTGCATCCCTTCCCCAGCTCCGAAAAGGGTTTTTTCTGGATAAAGATAAATTCTATCGATACCGCGATCCTGAAGATTGGTTGGACCGTCCGTCGCTACTTCCATCCGCCCAATTTTTTGCTCTACCCGTTCGATGATCGGCGATTGCGCAATTGTTTCCTTGAAATCATCCCACTTCGGACTGAAGAGCAACAGCGCCATCAATAGCGCAGTCCAAAAGAGGATGAAGCGGACATTGTGAATGCGCCGCAGCAAGGTGAATACTTTCGTCAACAGCCACACTCCATAGAACACAGTAAGAGCCAACAGCATCCCTGTTGAAGAAGTCTGGAAAATCAGGACGATCGCCACTGCATGATAGAGAACGTGCAATTCTTTATGGTTCAGTTTCGCAATGAGGTAAGCCGTCATCAATGAGATGTAGATGAAGAAACCCATCTGGTTCGGATCGTTGAAGGTACCCATGTAGCGATTGGCCGTGTAGTAGCGCCCCAGCCCGACCAGATAAATACCCAACTGCGAAAGAATGTTGAAACGGCAGACCACGGCGACCGACGACAGGAAGCGCCGATCTTCGGCATAGATCCGGAAAAAGATGACAATCAATAGGTTGTACAGATAGTACAGCGAGGAAATGACGAAAGCTGATTCCCCGTAGTAAGTCGCATAGACCGTATTCACAATGAAGACGAAGACAACGAACAAGAACAGCGGCTTATCCGTCTTGTCTATTTCGATCTTGTCGCCTTTTTTGACGATGAAGACATAGTAGAAAAACGAAGCCACGAAAAACAGGTCCGATAACTGCAGCCCTCCGGAAGGGAACAAGTAGAACGGCTTCGTCGCGAGGAACAGAAGAAACAGAATATGTTGCAACGGCACAAAGATCCCTCCTTTTACTGGCGGCCCGATTATCCGACCACTGTTCAATCCAAGTGGACGACCTCAATGTTGTAGTTCAACCGGTAATCGCGGAAGCGCAGGATGCGTTCGTAGTCCTCGATAAAGTCCACCTCGGCCCAGAATTTCCCTTCCACTTCTTTGATGAGGATATCATGACTGCCGACCAGCGTATAAAGGATGTTTTCCCACCAAACGCCGTGCTGTTGGGTATTGATCATGTGCTCCATCTGCTCTTTGAAAATGGGAAGGAAATCCTTCCCGATTTTGGCGACACCTACATATTCACCTGTGATATCATCGCCGTGCAATTCCTTACCGTATTTCATCAAAACATTGTTTTCATAATAGAATTTATAATCGCCCTCTTCTTTCCGCGAATCATCCGCGAACAGGATGGGGCTGTGCTCCTCGGCGATGATGTCATCGATCAGGTCCGGCTCCAAAAAGACATCGGCATTCATGATCATGATCGCCTCATCATCGACGATGAAATCGCGGGCGAACCAAGCCGAAGCGATGCTGTTGGTGACGTCGAAAAACGGATTATAATAGAAGGTAACCCCTTGTCCATCCAGTATTTTCCTGATTTCCTGGTTTTGGTAACTGACCGTGATGGCTATGTCGGTGATGCCTTTCAATTTCAATTGCTCCACTGTGTACTTGATCAAATATTCTCCGCCGATGTCGACGGTGGATTTATGCCGCCCCGACAAGTACCTGCTGATCCGCGTCCCTCTCCCTGCTGCAAGCATCAATACTCTCATCTTCTTTTCCTCCTTCATCTGTCCTTTCAAAACGCAGCTGTCCGTATCTCAGATTTCCGCATAATAATTCTCTCGTTTCGGCGTCATATAATCATTCCCGAAGAACAACCGCAATACTTGATCCCAACCGGCCGGCGCCAACAGTTCCAAATCCTCGAAAGGCAGCCGCACCGTTTCCGCCACCAATTCCTTCTTGAAGGTGATGTCCATGAACCGGTAAAGCCCATTCGACATGAAAAGTTCATCCGCACCGCCGACATTGGCCCGCTGACTGATCCGCATGTAGGTGTTCAATTTTGCTTCATCCGTCATGAATTTCCCGAGCGTGCTCGTCCCGAAAACCAGCACTTTGCCGACGGAATCATATTGGGCATAGTCGACATCCTTTTTCATCATCCCCTGTAGCAGCTTCAGTTCGAAATTCTGCCACTTCCTGTGGAGCGGTTTTTTCGGCAAGGCATCCAAGATGCAGAGGTCCACCATAATGCTCGGATCGGCCACCAACGCCACATTCGGCACCCGCTCGGAACGGTCCAGGAACAGTCCCATTTCGGCCAAATGATCTTGACAGCGCGCTTCGAAGGCATTGTAATCTTTGCGCAGCATCATCAGGTC
The DNA here is from genome assembly GCF_055118575.1 of Trichococcus sp. Lineage (NCBI taxonomy): Bacteria > Bacillati > Bacillota > Bacilli > Lactobacillales > Carnobacteriaceae > Trichococcus > Trichococcus sp. The sequence goes on from NZ_JBSQPW010000014.1 coordinate 31,231, forward strand.
GGCGTCGTCATCCCATTCGATGAAGCCACTCTCCCGGACCGCTCCCAAAAGCGTCCCGAACGTCATCATGTAGGATAGCCCTTCTTTAAGGCAGATTGCATCGATCGCCTTCAGGATTCCCAACAGTTGTTGCTTGATCACCGGATTCCCCATGTTCCCAACTCCCTCTCTTTTGGCTCTATCGGCTCAGCCGCGGTAGGCCGGAAAATAACCGGTTGCGGCATCGAAAGCCGGATCTGCCTTACGGATAGCCAAGCACGCTTCGTAGCGTTCCTCATCAAAAATCTTGCGCCCGATCCAGAATGACGTATCCGCATGCCGGTTGAATGATTGCTTGAAATGCAGCAATCCGTCAGACTGACCGCCCACCCCGCCGCCCATATGCAGCGTCCGGTAACCATTGTCGGCTCCCCAACAGGCGACCTCGTAATAAAGCAGATTGCTCGGACAGAAATGCAGACATTCCTTGTCGGAGGCACTCAAATGCAGGTGCAACTGTCCATTCGCGAACAAAGCGATTGTCATGGCGATGATTTTTCCTTCGTACACCGCATAGAAGAACAACGCATGATGCGCCAAATCCCGGAGGATGCTCTCGAAGACCGGCTGCTTGAAATAATAGTAATCGGCGGCGTGGTCCTTATCCATCGTGGCATTGTAAAGGTTCATGAATGCTCCGATCAGTTCCGGTGAACGTCCACAAAAGATTTCGACCCCAAAATTCCGAGCCTTTTTGATGTTGGTCCGGTTCGGATGGGTCAGGTTCGCCCAGATGACTTCTTTGGAAGCCAGATCCATCGCGACCGTATCGTTGAAACGGGTCAAATTGTAAAGGCCAGCGAGCTGTTCCTGGTTCTTCAGGACCGGATGGCAACGGACGAATTCCGAAATGATGCCCGCTCGGCGACAACTGCGGCTGTAGGCAAGGTCCAACTCCTGGACCTTTTCCTCAGTCACATCACCTTCCAGAATGAAGCCTCCGAATCCGTAGGGTGTCGCCAGATCGAAGTGTGTGCCGGGCTGGAAAGTGCTGCTGAAGTGCGGGTCATTTGTCAGATCCCGTTTCATGACGACATTCAAGGCCCGAAGATTGTCTTTTTCGTAATAGTACAGCAGCGGCTCCCCATCCCCGTGCAGCTGGAAAGCCCGTGCATAGGCGCTAAGATAATAGACATCAAAAGCAGCGAAGGAACGGACGATTTCATCCCACCTTTCGCTTTCCGCAAGCGTTACGACCGACCCTTTCGTCATGACAAAGTCTCCTTTCCAACGTTATCGCAGAGCATTTCCGTTTGTTCGAAATTCTTCAGCACGACTGCAATGGCGTCCATATCTTCTGATCCGTAACGCTGATCCAGCGGCAGACTGAGCGTATGCGTGTAGATCCATGTGACCGATTCCGTAATGCCTTCCAGTGACAGACCTTTGAAGCCATCAAAATTGGGCCAGACGATCGGCGCATAAATGGCCTGCTCCCGAAGCAACAGCTGGAGCCGATTTCGGCTTTCTTCGGACTGCGCGTAAAGCGGCAAATAGAGTGGCACGACATCTTCCGGCAAATCCGGAAAAACCGGCACGAGGAGGTGGCTGTCTTTGAGAGGCTCCAGCAAATACTGGTAATTCACACGGCGGCTTTGCTTTAATTCACAGATATCAATATCACCCAAGAATTGTTTGGAAAAATCACCCATCGCGAAGAGATCCCCTTGGGTTTCCAGAATTTGCTCGGCAATCCGGCATTTATTCAAGAAGACTTGTTTCGGCCCCTCGCCTCTGACGATATATCTGAATTTTGCATACAGTCCGTCGAGCTTGGCCTTTTCCAAAAGTTCGTCGGTTTCGATCGGCACATTTTTGAAAGACCCCTTGCGTTTAAGTGCCAGACCGCCTTCCGGAATCGGCATCCATTTGCGGAAACTTGCCACATAGAAATCAGCCTCCACGCGCGGAATTTCCGAAAAGAGGACTTGTGTCAAGTCTTCGATCAGGATGATGCCTTGGCTGCGCAAGGTTTCAAAAGTGCCTCTCAGCGGGCTGAGCGTGTCAAAACCGAAATAGTTATGCACTAGGATGACGGTTGGATCTGTCGTTCTGATTTTAGCGAGGAAGACTTGCTCATTCACCGTCAAATCTGTTTCAAGATCGTAATAGGCCACGCGATAACCGTTCTCCACGAAAGGCAAAACGACCGAATCGCAGGTGTAAGCCGGGAGCAGCGCTGTTTTTCTGTCCTCCGCCAAGTCGAGCTGACGCAGACACAAAGCGATGGCGCCACGGCCGGTGGATGTGTAGGCCAAATCCCCATCCGGCAAGTGGAACGTTTCGACAGGGATCGGCCTACCGGAGTAGGTGCTGTCAGGGTCAAGCCAAAAATTGCTTCCGATTTCAGTGTACTTCATGGGACTGGCTCCTCCCTTCCTCCTGCCATTTGCGTGCGCGCTCTTCGTTGAAATCGACCAGCACCGCGCCGCCTTCCTCGACAACATCTTTCCGTCCGAGCACCGTCTTTACCGTGTCCATCAGGATTTTCAGGTCGCCCAGGAAAGTGATGTGCCGGATATAGTCCAAGTCATACTGGAATTTCTGCTCCCAAGACAACGCATTTCGTCCGCTGATCTGGGCCAAACCGGTGAGTCCGGGCTTGACATCATGGCGGTGGTTCTCTTCCTCCGTATAGTAAGGAAGGAAATAAACTTCCAGAGGCCGCGGACCGACAAGCGACATGTCCCCCTTCAGCACGTTGAACAATTCCGGCAATTCATCCAGACTGGTGCGGCGCAGTTTTTTGCCGAATTCTGTCAGCCGATCACCGTCCGGCAACAGCTTGCCTTGCGCATCGCGGGCATCGGTCATCGTCCGGAATTTGTAGACTTTGAAGATTTTTCCGTCTTTTCCCGGCCGTTCATGGGTGAAAAGGATCGGTTTGCCGTGCTTGCGGCGAACCATGACTGCGGTTGCGGCTAAAATCGGACTGAATGCTATCAATGCAGCTGCCGATCCGATGATATCCACACTGCGTTTCCCGTATGTTTCGTAAACTGTCTGCTTTTTCTTACTCATATGGCTTCCTCCCCAGAGATGGTCATCAGCTGAATGGGTGGCTTAGAGCGTTTCATTTGGATAAGGCATTTCTTCGCAGCCCCCGATATATTTTCCGGAATGCCGTGAACAGCCCCAGTCGTTTCAAGCTCCGAAGCAACCATGTCCTTTGTTTGTAAACTAGCCATTTAGAGACTTGTTTGTTTTTGGCTATGATCCAGTTGCCCGGAAACTGGGTATTTGGTTCAGCGGAAGCCAGATGCATCAGCTGTTGCCGGACTTTTTCTGGGTCGGTTTCAAAGTGGAGTGTGTATTTGCTGTTTTGGAAAAGTTGCTGCGCATGGGCCTGGATTGCGTCATTACCCGCCTTGTCGGCAGTTTCGAAAAGGTAGAGTGAGCATGATTTTGGGCTATGATTGTTCGGAGGATTTTTTATGAGCGTAGAATTTTCGAAGATTGAGGAGAATACTCCTGTTGAAGTGTTCAGGGGATTTATTTTTATGGAATAGATAAGTTTACCCTCTTGATTGATAGCTTTCCGGATTTTCCGGGCATAAGAAAATTTCGGTTCGATTGCCGGAAACACGTAAACCAGTTGAACAGTCTCCTTCAGTTTGGCATACTCGAGAACCAGAAAATCCAAACACCGCCTATCGAGTAAGCGCTTTCTGAAATAGGCAGCATCGTACGTGACTTTTGCATCAGAAAGTCGAACGATCGGCACTTTTTTGTTGAAGTATATGGCAACCGAAACCCGATGTGCCCCGTCCAGCAGCACATTGTCTTTCCCGACCGGAACGACAGACTTGTCTTTCTCAAAACCGGAAATTTTGATCGCATCGATCAGCTGATCGAATGAGGCGAAATACTTTTCGATAGTGTCCTTTTCAGGGCTCCCGCTCTCTTTGAACGTCCCATAGGAAAAGGCCTCGATGTGCTTGACGTAGCATTCCCTGATGAATGGAGTTAGCCGGCTGTTTTCACGGGCTTCGATGTACATCAGCTTCGCTACCAAATCCAGCCGTTCGCTCACGAGCAAGGTTCGCGAATCAACCCATTCGACAGGGTAATCCTTGTCCCGATCAATCCCGTAAGTCTCACAAAAATAAGGCGTCAACTCGTGGCGAATTTTCATAAAAACACCTCAGCTTTTCAATACGAGCACAGCAAAAAAGCGTTTCGAATCGGATATTTTATTTTCAGATGAATGATAAGTAAGGATAAAAAAATCGAGAAATGATAGTTTTTGGATGGTTCACATGGTGTGTGTGAAATGAAAGTCTACGTGGTGGGGAAAAATTGGTGCAGCAAGTTCCAGCAGAGAGCCGGGTGGATGAGAAGATAGTTTGGATAATAAATATATTATCACATTAAATTTATACGAGGGTACGTGTTGGTTTATCTACTTGCATTCTATCATAAATCAGCCAGGTTTGAAACGTGGAACTACTTGAACGCATGATAATTTTCGAAAAAACAAACAACACAATCATGTCCTTATAGATTTGACCAAGGATTCAGCGCCAGCAACGAGCCAGTCTATAGGAAAAATATCCTAGCAAAATAGCCTAAAAACACGATCAATCCGGTGTTTTTAGGCTAGACTTTTTCCAGCGGCGCCATAGCTGCTTGGCCACGACAGACAGAATGATACCGAGAGCTGCGCCCGAACCATCGATGAAAACATCCTTCACAAGCGGTCCGCGGCCGGGTACGAAAATTTGATGGAACTCATCACTGATTGCGTACACCACACAGAACAGTAGGCTGGCACCTCTCCGCTTCCAGGCGGTCGCGGTAGAGGCCTCATTCTTCATTGCATGCGAAACCAGGAAACCGAGGATCAGATAAGCGATGAAGTGGGCGGATTTCCGGATCAATCTGCCTGCGTAGGAAAAACTGGTGTCCTGCACCAAATCGACGAACAGGAACAAACTGATCGCAAACACCAAAAAAATGGCTGCTCCACCGATGATCCAGCTTTTCTTGATGCCGAAAATTTCCGGTTCGTCCTTTTGTGTTTCGAGTAGATGGATCAGCACTAGGATACCTGCCAAAAAAACGACCGTTCCCTGCGCACGCGTGAAATGTTCGATGAATGCTGCAAGCTGATTGAGTCCGTTCGTCAAGAAGCGTGTCACGCTTCCGCTCAAAATGATGGACTGATTTGCCGGTTGAGCCGACAGCATAAAAATAACAATCATCCATGCGATTACCGGCAGCCAAACATAGTTGCGTCGCTCTCTTTTCATCGGCAGCGCCTCTTTTCTTTCCGACTGAATGTTCCTTTCAGTATATCAGATAGTTGAGGTGCGTTGTAGTCCATAAGTCGAATATTTTGCTTGCTGCTCCGGTGAGCGACAGGGTCGCAGGAGTTGACGTTGGCTTCTTAGGCTGTCCTCCCGTGAAGACTTCCTCACAGGAGTTGGTGCATCTCTTCCCAGTATTACATCCGAAGACGCACGGCTTCGCCGGAGGTAATCTGCCCGTAGCGGCCGGTTCTCCGGCCTAGCATACCAGCTTTCGCTCCTCCTGCGAGCAGCTATGTTGCCGGAGTTGGCGCGGTCTTCTTAGACTGTCCTCCGGCGACATCTTCCTCACAGGAGTTGGTGCGTCTCTTCCCAGTATTACATCCGAAGACGCACGGCTTTGCCGGAGGTAATCTGCCCGTAGCGGCCGGGTCCTCCGGCCTAGCATACCTGCCTTCGCTCCTCCGTTGAACGGCGGGTTCGCAGGAGTTGGCGCGGTCTTCTTTGGCTGTCCTCCGGCGGCATCTTCCTCACAGGAGTTGGTGCGTCTCTTCCCACTATTACCTCCGAGGACGCACGGCTTCGCCGGAGGTAACCTGCCCTTAGCGGCCGGGTCCTCCGGCCTAGCATACCAGCTTTCGCTCATCCTGCGAGCGGCTGTGTTGCCGGAGTTGGCGCGGTCTTCTTCCGCTGTCCTCCGGCGACATCTTCCTCACCGGAGCTAGCGCCCCATTCCAAGGCTGTCCTCCGGCGACGACTCTCTCGCCGGAGTTGGCGCCACATTCGACGGCCGGCTCCTCCGGAGAAGGCCGTTTTGTTTGACCCATAATGTTGTTTGCCTTATCCTTGTATGAGAAAGGATGATGTTAAATGATGCAGAATTGGAAGTATATCGCCTTATCCGGCGTGGCGGTTTTGACGCTCGCCGGGTGCGGGGATAACGCAAACACCACTGATGAGGTCTCGAGCACCAGTTCCTCAATGGCGCAGGAAGCTAGTACCGAGACGATGGATCCGGCGAACACAAGTAGTACTGCGGTCGCAACCGATGATGCATTGCCGGCCGACGCAGGCTACAGCAACGTATCCTTGGACCGTGCCGTCGCAATTTTCATGGAAAAATATCCGGATGCCCAAATCAAAGAAGTCGACTTCGACAAGGACTTCGGCGACTACACTTATGAAATCAAAGGTGTCGTCGGACAGACCGAACATGAGCTTCGTATTGATGCCGAGACCGAAGAAATCCTGAAAGAAGATAGCGAAAATAACGATCACGATGACGACGGCTATCTATCCTTCGATAATCTGATCACTCCTGCCGAGGCCATTCGAATCGCCCAGGAACGCATCAACACCGAGGCTTCGGCTTTTGAAGGCTGGAAACTGGACAACAATAACGATCACGGGAATGCTCCTGTTTATGAAGTCGAGTTCCAAGGACACGATGCCGAAGTGAAGATTCACGCTGAGACTGGTGAAGTTTTGGGAGTCGATGGCTGATCAGGCTCACCTTGACTGCCCAACGTCTGAATGCAAGGACTTTCCTTCGCCTCACTGATGGCTAACACAAACGAGCGGCACCCTCACATTTTCTTGTGAGGGTGCCGCTCGTTTTTTCAATTATGTATGAAGAAATTCAATTTTGAGCGTCTTCGGATTCTGCTACATAATAAAACAGTTCAAAAGTGAAAGTACCGCTGAAAGACTCCTCACCAATTTTTTCGAACCCAAAAGAATGGATATTCCAGATGCGTTCCAAGTCCTCTAGCCTTTCGATCAGCCTCTGCAGATTGCCTGCAGCAGTGCTTGTCATTTCCACTTCATAAGTGCTCTTCCGGTAACTTTCATCAAGTCCTTCGATCGGTTCGGGTTCTTCTGCACGCACGATTTGTTGCACCAGAACATTCTCTTCGGCCGCAAGCTGTTCCAGAATGACCAGTTCTTGGTGGACTTTTTCGCCTTCAGGTAAAAATTTCCAAGTCTCTTCGTAAGTTTGTCGGTACTCATCCAGTAAGGTTGCTTCTGGAGGATAATCGGCCAGCAAGCTCGTTTGTTCCGCCACCAGCTGCGCTGCACGATCGGCTCCTTGCTTAATCGGAGCGAGAAAATACACGTGAGCGAAAACGAAAGCCGCCAGAACCATCAGCCCCATCACAAATGCCAATAAAATAGACAGTCGATCCCATTTCAGCTTCATGAAAGAACCTCCTCTCGCAGCGCCGCTTCATCAAGTTCCAGCCAGAGTTCGACCGTCGAACCCGCTCCGTCCAGTTGATTTTCCATGCGGATGAGCTGGACATTCGAAACATAAGCCAACGCTTTAAACTTTTCGACTGTTTCGGAGATTTCCGTGACGGTCAGTCCCTCCAACACCAAGGTGATTTGATTGGTCTCATTTTTATTGAAAATAGCCACATGCTGTTCGCCGTTAGGAACTTGCGCCGTGATCTCCTTTGTCACGAAGGCCATCGGATATTGTTTCGCTTCAAAAGTGGCTTTATTCTCTGCCGTCTGCTCCGTCAATTGCGCGTATTCCTGCATTTGACGCGAAACCCGCAGCTGCTCTGCCTCGGTCTGAAGCCACTCCCGGTCACGTATTTCCGCTTTTGTATAATACGCTTGCGCCGAGAAAAAATAGACGCCCACCAGAACAAGCAGGAAAAGAAAGGCTCCACCAAGCACATAAGGAAGAAAATTCCGCTGTTTTTTTTCAAAAAAATTGACTTCAAACATGTTCATTTTCCTCCTGTACTTTTTTTCCGGAACGCTTCATTTTTTTCTGCGCAACCTTCTTCGGAACACCGGCCTGCTTCTCCTTCGTTGCGAGCCCGTATAAAGGCAAAAATTTCGAGCTGATTTCTTCAGACGGCTGCAGCAAGTGGATTGGCAAGAAAAAACGTTGGGCCAGTTGATCCCTTATCTTTTCCAGATATGGGAAATCGCCTGCCAAAACAATGTCCGTCACGCCGCCTTGACCGTTCATCACGGAATAGCGATAAAACTCCAACAGCCTTTCCAAAACATCCAGCATATCCGTGATCGTCTCTTCAAAAGACTCCTGATCTTCCTTCCAGATCCATTCGCCTTCCGGACCGATCTCCCACAAATCCACCAAACGAGCTATCCGTGAATGGCGCGAAAATTTAGGCAAGTCACTGTGGAAAACCATGATCGTGTGATCCACAGGGCTGTATTGCAGCATCATTACATGTTTGTCGGGAGTCTGTTCCAAATCACGCTGCTGCAGTATGGTCCGGTACAGGCACAGCGAAGAAATATCCGCCAAGACTGGATTCAAGGCTACTTTCTCCAACAAGGATTCGTACTCAAAAATGACATCCTGTGGGTAGAGCATCAAAAGAATGTTCTGCTCCAGATCACTAACTTCAAGCAACTCGAAATGAAAGCGCGTCTCCTTGAACGGCGAGCGGATCAGCTGGCCCATGTGCAGTGCGACATAACCCTTGATTTCTGACGGCGCCAACTGCGCCGGTATCTTTTCCTCCCGCACGATGACAAAATCGTCCGGCAAGAGGATCGCTGCTTTTGCATTTTTCCATTTTTTTTCGGTAACCAGCGCATTCAGCCGATTTTCAAGCAACGAGGGATTTATTATTCTCCCTTCATGAAGAATCTCGGTATCGAACAGAATTTCACTCTGTTCCAGTATGGTCCGGGACTGGGCATCCATGACCAAATAGCGGATCCTTCGCTCCAAAAATTGAAAATATAATAATGGCTTTTTCTGAAATAACATTATGTGCCTCCTTCCTTATCCAATACACAGACAGTGGTCCGACTCAGCTGAAGAGCGTCAAATACCACTGAATCAACGCTTCGCCAAAATAAAAAACAGTCATTGCGGCCAGACCGATATACGGCCCGAACGGTATCGTCATTTTCCGATCGCCACCCTTCAGCTTCATCAGGATCATTCCAACGATCGCTCCGTAAAGTGTGGCCAAAAAGAACAGCAGCAAAAAATGAACAGGTCCGAAAATGAACCCAAATAAAGTGAAGTATTTCAGATCACCAGCACCCATGCCTCCGTTCGATGCAAGGATGACCACGAATACCAAAATAAAAGCCAGACCCGCTCCCGCTAGAGACAGCCACAGAGACGGCTGCGAATACAGCAAGCGCAGCGCCACAAACAGTGGCGTGAAAAACAAAAGCAGCTTGTTGGGGATTTTCCTATAGGCCAAATCCGATACCGTGATCGGAACAATCAGCGCAATCAACAGCAAGCCCAGAACCGTTTGCCCGCTCCAACCATACCGGTAGAATGTACCAGCCGCCAAGAGTCCGGTCGCCAGCTCCATGATCGGGTACAGCAGCGAGATTTTTTCCTTGCATTCACGGCATCTGCCACTTTGGCGCACAAAAGACCAGACCGGAATCAATTCTTTCCAAGTCAAAGTCCGCTGGCAGGTATCGCAATAGGAACGCGTTTGAGCCAACAACGACCCGTTCGGTACCCGCAACCCCACCACATTAAAGAACGATCCGAATACCAAGCCATAGATGAAAAAAATAACCGTTACGATTGTATGCATGAAAAAACTCCTAATAAGCAAGAAAGACCCCACGAAGGAGTCTTTCTATGTATTTGAATGGGTGTTACTATTCTTCAGGATATGTTTATTTTGTAACTGAATACTGTCCTTCATCATCTTTTGTAACCGTATAAATAACTGTCGTGCTACCGTCTTCTACACTTTTCGCTTCTAGATATCCAGCATCAATTAATTCTTTACTTGTTACTCCATCAGTTTCATCAATGGTTCCACCTCCCAATTCATACATTTGGGCAGCGTCAATAACTAACTCTTCTTGAGCTTCAGTTGTTTTACCTTCAGCACCATCAATCACATTACCAATCAAAGGAATCGAGATACCCACGATTAGACCCAAAATTACGATAACACCCAACAATTCTACTAATGTAAAGCCGCCTTCTTTGTTCAACAACTGTTTGATTTTATTTCTCATGTATATTTCCTCCGTCTTATTCTGTATTTTTTTATTGTTTGTTTACTAAAAAAACTCACCTTGTTTTTCAACAGAAGTTTATTTCTTTCCTATTATATAAAAACTCATTTACGTATGCAATCTTTTTGTTTGATGATTATCCAAACGTTTCGAACATGCTGAACATCGGCACAACGATGGAAAGTACGATCACACCTACGACTCCGGAAAGGAAGATAATCATGACCGGTTCGATCAACGCCTGCAGTTTGTCGGACGCTTCTTGCACTTCCTGATCGTAGATTTCCGATACTTTTTTCAGCATCTCGTCCAACTCTCCGCTCGATTCTCCGACTTGGATCATCTGAATGATCAGCGGCGGGAAAAACCAGTGATCGACCATCGGCTTCGCCAGCGACTCGCCTTGCTCGACATCCTTTTGCGCCTGCTGCAGCACCTGTTCTACAACGCGGTTGCCCACTACTTTACTGGTGACTTCAATGGCCTGCAGAATCGGGACAGAACTGTTGATCAAGGAACTCAGCGTTTGCGTCATCCGCGCCAGCAGTGTTTTCTGGATGAAAGTACCCAGAATAGGAATCTTCAGCTGCACCACATCGAATACATAGGCGACCTGATTTCTTTTCCCAAGCTGAACGACAATTGCCACGAGGCCTCCGACGCCTAACAGCATCAGCCACCAGTACCGCTGAAGCAAGCCGCTCAATGTCAGGACGAATTGCGTGATAGCAGGCAACTCGCTGCCCATGGACGCAAACATATCTGCAAAAATTGGGACAATGAATACCAACAGGAAGGCTGTGATGAAGAGAGCCAATACCCCTACCACAAGCGGATAAGTCATAGCAGTCGAAATCTTTTGTTTGATACGGTGCTGCTTTTCGTAATAGTCGGCCATCTGTTGGAGCACTTCTTCCAGCCGTCCGCTTACTTCAGCCGAATGGATCATATGGATTAATAGATCCGGAAACAATTTCGTTTTTTTCGCCATCGCTTCCGACAAAGGCACTCCTTCTCTGACTTCCTCGGAAATTTCTTCCAACGCCTCTTTGAGCGCCAGGCTTGTCGATTGGGCGGCAAGCAGGTCCAATGCATCCACAAGCAGGATCCCTGCATTCATCAACGAGGAAAACTGCCTCAGGAATACGATGAAATCCTTTGATTTCAATGACTTGCGCAAAGAGATCTCCTTGTTCAGGACCGCATTCAGTGCAGTAACGTCAAAGACGATCAGATCCATATGTCGGAGTTCATTCAGAGCTTCTTTCTTATTAGGGCTCTCGATCTTGCCCTTCATCAATTTCCCATCTTTGGTTTTGGCTTTATAGGCAAAAACTGCCATCATTCCCCTCCTTCCTTGTCTAACAAATTTTTCTTTCACTATGGTAATAGATGCGACCGACTGATTGTCTCTACTTCGACGAGTCGTTTGACGCTCATCTCCATCGTGTGCATGCCTTGATCCATCGAAGTCTGCAGCACATTCGGGATTTGATGCATTTTTTCAGAGCGGATCAGATTTTTGATTGCTGCATTGTTGACCAGCATTTCCGTCGCTGCAACGCGTCCATTGGTCTTCTTGGTCGGCAGCAAGCGCTGCGACAAAATTCCAAGGAGCACATTTGCCAGCATCAAGCGGATCTGCTCCCTTTGTCCTGCCGGGAAGACATCGATCATCCGCTCGATGCTTCCGGCCGCATCCGAAGTGTGCAGCGTTCCCAACACTAAGTGGCCTGTTTCCGAAGCTGTGATGGCCGTGGAGATCGTGTCCATGTCACGCAGCTCCCCTACCAGAATGACATCGGGATCTTGACGCAGACTCGCGCGCAGACCGTCTTTGAATGATAAGGTATCAAAGCCCACTTCCCGCTGTTCAATGATGGATTGCTTATGCACATGCAAGTATTCGATCGGATCCTCCAATGTGATGATATGCCGGTTCATCGTTTCGTTCACATAATCGATCAGCGCCGCCAGTGAGGTGCTTTTTCCGCTGCCGGTCGGTCCGGTAACCAAGAAAAGTCCATGAGGCTGTTGGACCAATTTTTTGGCGATGCTGGGTAGTCCTAAACTTTCCACGCTGGGAATGTCTTTGGAAATGATCCGAAAAGCAAGCGAAAGCGCGTTGCGTTGGTAAAAGGCATTCACCCGGAAACGGGCAATGTCCGTGATGGCATAGGAGAAATCAATTTCCCGTTTTTTTTCCAGCGTCTCCCACAGGTCCTGGCTCAGGATGGCTTTGGCAAACCCTTCTGTATCGCGAGGCATGAGGCTGGCTTGTTTTTGGGGAATCAGCTTTCCGTCCACCCGAAAAACCGGCGCAGCGCCTACGACAAGGTGAACATCGGACGCTTTTTTTTCATAGGCGTCTCTTAATATCATATCCAATTGTTCCATCGTTTCCGCCCTCTTATTCATTGATTGAAGCAACCCGCAACACTTCTTCCAGTGTCGTCTTGCCTGCTTTTACTTTTATCAACCCATCATCAACCAAGAAGCGGATGCCTTGCTGCTGGATATGGCGCTTGATTTCCTGGATGGATGCCTGATTCATCATCAATTGCTTTATTTCTTCTGTAATCACAATCAATTCATGGATAGCCATCCGTCCACGATAGCCGGTATGGTGGCAAACGTCGCAGCCCTTTCCGAAAGTGATTGTGTCGATTGTCTGATGGCGGCGTTCGAAGATTTCCCGTTCGACCGGCGTAGCTTCGCGAGTTTGGGCACAATCTTTGCAGATGGTTTTGACGAGCCGCTGTGCGACGACACCGCTTAAGGCGGATACGATTAAGTAAGGTTCGACACCCATATCCAGCAAACGGGGAATGGCCTCGATTGCGCTGTTCGTATGCAGGGTACTGAAAACTAAGTGGCCTGTCAGAGCCGCACGCACGCTATTTTCAGCCGTTTCCTTGTCCCGGATTTCCCCTACCATGATGATGTTCGGATCTTGACGCAAAACGGAACGCAAGCCTGTTGCAAAAGTCAGCCCGATCTGGGTATTAACTTGGACTTGGTTGATGCCCTCGAGTTGGTATTCAACCGGGTCTTCAATCGTGATGATATTACTTTCGGGATGGTTCAGTTCATTGATCGAGCCGTACAGCGTGGAGGTTTTCCCGGAACCAGTCGGACCTGTCAGCAAAATCAATCCAGATGGCTGGGCAATCAAATTGCGATAATCCGCTAAAATATCGCTCTCCAGGCCGATATCCTCGACTTTCCGGAACATATTGGAGATATCCAATATCCGCAGCACAATTTTTTCGCCAAAAACGGTCGGTAAGGTTGATACCCGCAGATTCACCCGTTTGCCCAAAACGGTTGTGCTGATGCGGCCGTCTTGAGGCAAGCGCGTTTCCGTCACGTTCAGCCCAGCCATAATTTTTATCCGGGCAACCAAAGCGTTCATCAATGTTTTCGGCAAAGGTCGTTCATTCCGGAGCAGACCATCCACGCGGTAACGCACGGATACTTGGCGTTCGGTCTGATCCAGATGGATATCGGAGGCACGCAACGAGACACCCGTTTCCAACAGTTGATCGAAAATTCTTACTGCTGGCGCATCTTCCCCCTCCACGTAGTCGATATTCACTTCTTTTGAGTCGTACAGACGGTTGATGGTCTGCAATAAATCATCCCGTGTCGCGATCACTGGTCTGACGGCATAGCCGGTGGAAAACTCCAGCTCCTCAATGGCATAAAAGTCCAATGGGTCATTCATTGCCACAATCAAACGACTACCCGCTTTTTTGATCGGGAGCAATAATTTCGATCGTGCAAAATCTTTTGATATCAACTCGACTACAGACATATCGATCGGATATTGATACAAGGATACACTTTCCAGTTTCAATTGGATTTCCAGTGCATCCAGCAGTTGCTTTTCGGTGATGTAGCCTTGTTCAACCAAAAGATCACCTAATTTTTCGTCCTGCTTTTTCATGGCGAGTGCTTCCACAATCTGCATTTCCGTTACGAGCCCTGCTTCTTTCAACAAGTCACCTAATTTTTTCTTCTCAAAATCTGCCACATGATCCCACCTTTCTTCTATTTTTCTATGATTGGCCCGGCGATGATGATGTCTTCCGGCTTCGGATCAACAGCAGGAACCGAGGATCCACCGAATGGAAAACCTGTCGTGTCGATGTCTTTATAAGTGAGACTTGTACCACCGTTCATACTAAATTGCTTTGCGATAACCGTGCCATTTATCGAATAAGAACCTTGTAATGAGACTTCTGCACTCGGCGCAATCAGCATCATGTTGGAAACTGCATTCCCGCCCGTAAGCTGAACACTTTTACTTGCCGTTAAGAAAATCCCTTTAATACTGAGTGAATTGGCAAAAATATCTATATTATTTTTAACAATAATATTTCCATTTATTGTCGCACTCCAATCACTTAACTTGAACTTATTATTGTCTGTTCCAAGAAATATAAGGTTAAGCGGAACGCTATTTTTATTATTATTAAAATTTGGAAGATGTGAAATATCCAATTCATCTCTCACGAATATGGTAAGCGTCCCTCCGCCTGTAATAATCAGATTACTTGAATCGATCACCATCTTATCAACCAAAATTGTGCGATTCTGTCCTTGAGTATTTATTGTAAAAACCTGGTTCCATGTGCTTGTAATTATTGGAATATAAACATCTGATTCTAAAAAAAGCTCATAACTACCTTGGATGTTTAAGTTCCCCTTGTCATCCTGAACCTGATGGCCATTAAATATTTTGGATGGTAATATTCTAGTTATTGTAGGAGCGTTAATTTCACCTAAAATCTTTGTATAGGCTGTAAAATCAACACTATTACCATTTGCTATACGATTGCTCAACAAGTCTTTTTTACTACCCTCTACTAATTTATCAACATTTGCTTTACTGGAGTAATATAGGGTGGTTTGCGTAATTGTTGGTCCACCCGAAATTGTGATTGAATTTGGTAATGTGGCATTCGTGTATATATCACCTTGAAAAGTACCATTAGAAATTTTAATACTATCTTCCGTCAGCAAAGTCGCATTATCAGCAAGTATCGGCAATCCACCACCGCCAGTATTTTTTTCAATCCAATTCACGGTGAATTCTTTGGTGACGGTCCGTTTTTTCCCATCCACTTCTCCGGTGGAAGAAATCGTGTATTTTCTTGGGCCTTCTGGGACTGTTTTGGTTTCTGGGTCTACTTTGATGGTTGCAGTCGGTGTACTGCCGAACTGGTCCCTAAACGTAACACCCGCTGGACCATTTTTGGAAGACATAATAGTCGACACCCGCTCGTAAAAACTCTCTTCTGTTTTATACTCTGCATAAGCGTTTAATACTTCACTCTGAATCGCTTCATAAGCAGCGACGGCTCCGGCTTCAGCGACATAATAAGCGGAAGTACCGTCGCGGTTCGCATCCCCCAAACGGTAACTGCCGAGCGTGAGCGTTCCGATGGAGATACCGAGTACGGAAAGCACGAGCAGCACCATTAACGTTAATACGAGGCCGCTGCCGTTTTCTTCTCGGAGATGCTTGATTCCCATTTTCCCACTCAACTCCTCAAATAGATTTTCGTTTGGTATTTTTTTGATTGATTGTTGTATTTGGGTATACTTATTAATTCGATGGTCACACTTTTGTCAGCGGCATTCAATTCAACCGTAAAATCGGCCACCCCATCCGTCAACACCTGATTCTCATTTTTTACGAGCTCTTCCCCCTGTTGACGGAATCTTTTAACCCCTCCAATAGAAAGAACCGGACCCTCTTCAGAAACCTCGAGCGAACTGAAGGATTCTTTACGCACTTCTTTTGAGATCACCGACAATGCATAAGCAAAATCATTTGATTGACCTGCCGCATCGGACTGTGCCAAGAATTGTTTCTGTCCGAACAAATGAACAGCACCGACCAACGATAGCACTACGGATAAAAGCGCAATAGTGGCCAACAATTCTACGAGCGTCATCCCGGATTCGTTCCGCAGACTATTCTTCAGGATTTTCTTCTGTACGGAACGATAGCCGCGTTTCCATTCGTGCATATCTTGTTTCTCCCTTCCAAACTTCCACAGTTCCTTTGTAGAGCGTTCCATCCGATTCTTTTAACAGATTCGATACAATTTCATAACCGTTGCTTTCCGTTTCCATAAGCCCCAACGTTTCATCCACAGTTTTTGTATTTGCGTAATAAGTGAGCATTTCAATCTGCTCTTGTGCGATAAATGTCGCTTCGTTCACAGCGTTTGTTTCATTGTTGACCTTAGCAGCCTGAATAAAAAAAGACAAAAAAGTAGAGATGATAAGGGAAAGTAATAAAATGGAAGCCAAAAGTTCTACTAAAGTCATACCATTTTCATTTGTCAAAAACCCTTTTTGTCGATTGTTGCGCCAGTAGTTCATGATACGCTCCTCTTATCCAGTATTTTGAATGACATCACCTTGTGAACGTCAGAGCCACGCTTGCAGGACTGTTCAATGCTTTCCATGCTGCTCATCATCCGATTTTGAACCCATGGCCTCGATGAAAGCAGAGACCACTTGCGGATCAAACTGGGTCCCGGAATATTTTTTCAGCTCTTCAAGTGCTTCCGCTTTATTTTTTTGGGTACAGTAACTTCTTCCGCTCGTCATCGCATCGTATGCATCCGCCACTGCGATGATCCTTGAAGGTAATGGAATTTCATATTTCTTCAGTTGTTCCGGGTATCCTTCCCCATTGAACCACTCATGGTGGGATAATACAATCATCGCTAACGGAGCATATACATCCACGGACCGCAGAATTTGGTAACCGGATTCTGGATGCCGTCTGATCAACTCAGCTTCTCTCTTGGTCAATTCGGATTGCTTGTTGAGAATCTGCGAAGGGACTGTTATTTTGCCGATATCATGCACAAATCCAGCCTTCTCCACCATTTCTTGTATTGATGGCTCTAAGCCCATCTCCTTGGCAATTGCTTTTGCGTATTTTGCGACATTATTGGCGTGATCCAAATCCCATTTCCTGAGTAACCTGGGATTATCCTTGATTCCATCGATAATCGAATTTTTGTGTTTTCTGCTTTTGCGAAGCTTGTCTTCATACATCAGTCGGTCAGCTTCGGCAATCAGATCTTCGACTGAATCTTCCGCGCCAGTCTTAGTCGCCACGCCCAAAGAAATGGAGACCCATTGGGAAGGAAACCTTCCTGATATTTTAAACCCTTCTTTTTTCTGCAGTTCATCTGCTAGGAGTTGTGCCGTCCGACTATTGGTGTAGGGAAGCAAAAGAACGAATTCATCGCCTCCATAGCGGACGAAAATGTCATCCTTTCGTTTAAAACTGAGTATCCACTCCGCAATGCCGCGCAACAATTCATCCCCTTGGTCATGCCCATACGAATCATTGATCAATTTCAGTCCATTCAAGTCGACAAAAATTGCGCTAAGCGGCAATTTATAAGGCAAAACAACGGTTTCAGGGGATGTCCATAAATAGTTGCGCTGATACATACCCGTCAAAGAATCTCGCGTATGGTAGTACTCCAATTTCACCTGTGTCTTCATCAAGTCAGAAATATCCCGGCCGGATGCATAGATTTTTTTTTCGAATATTTTCACGCGCCACTCGAAGTAATGCGGTTCACCGTCCATGCTCATGATGCGGTTGATGAACTTATCCATGCCACCTTCTTTGACGGACTCACTGATCGCAAATTTCGTCGCATACATATCCTCTTTGAGTATGATTTCAAATATATTTTTCCCGACTAATCGAAACTCCTCGTAACCCAAAGCATCCTTCCAATTCGGATTGACAGCAACAATCTGTCCACTATAAGTGAAAACACAGAACAAATCCTTCGTTACAGAAAGATACCGCTGAAGCTCAGTGTTTTGATTCTTCAGTTCAGTGATTTTTGATTTGTATTCTTGAAGCTTTTCTGACATTTCTTCACTCCTTCACTTGCACTTGCGACATTCCGTTGTAATCTTCCAAAAATGAAAGAGCTTTTAGCTCTGGCAAGGGCCGACTAACAAGATATCCTTGAATAATGTCGCACCCATAGTGTTCCAAATACGTTTTTTGACGCTCGTACTCTACTCCTTCAGCAACGACCTGCAAGCCGATTTTGTGCGCCATCGAGATGATATCCGAAGTGATCAGATCTTTATCGGGTAAATGTGAGATGCGGTTGATAAAAAATCTGTCGATCTTCACAGTATCGATATGCAATTCCCCAATACTGGACAAGGACGAAAAGCCGGTACCGAAGTCATCCAGTGATACAGAAATCCCCAATCGCTTGATTTCTTCAAGAATATCATTAATTTGGTTATGATGCTCCAACAACACGGATTCGGTTATCTCAAATTCCAGACTCTTTAAAATTTCGTCAGTCAAGTACGGCGCTGCTCTAAGTGCTTCTACAAATCCTTCGCGCAACAGCTGGATACCGGAAATGTTCACGGCGAGCGTTACATCCGATAAACCTTGCTTCTGCATCCGAGCCAAAAAGTCGATCGCTAGTTTCATAATATGATTCCCGAGTTCGTTGATCAATAACTTTTCTTCTGCTAAGGCAATAAATTCGTCTGGAGGAATTTGACCGAGAGAATCGGTCCGCAACCTTGCCAATGCTTCAAATCCCATCACACGATTTGTACTCAAGTCAATTTTAGGTTGATACTCAAGGTAGAAAGAAGTAGTATCTTTTCCGCTTATCACGTCCCGAAGCACTTTCACGAGCTTCTCTTTTCGCAATAATACTTCCACCATCTTTTCATCAAAAAAAGCAAGTGGCAGAACTGCACTGTCTTTAATATAGGTTAATGTCAGAGTTGCATCTTGGAGAACCTTATCCGTCGTATCGTGTCTTTCCAACAGATTCACGATTGCGACCTGAACTTCGACAAACTGTTTTTCAGTTCCTTGAACGATAGGGTCATCGAACAGCCGGATCACTTTTTCCGCAATGTATCTCGCACTCTCTTTCTGCTCACTGTTATCCATAATGATAACGAAGCGATTCCCATCGTACCGGAAAAAAGTCTCATCCGTCTTCAATACCTGTCTGATTTTATCAGCAATCTGTTTCAACAGTTCATCCCCATATGCGAATCCATACGTCATGTTCACCATTTTCAAATTATTGAAATGCAATAACAATAGTACTTTATTCCGTTTTTTGGGAACAACAAGGAGCCCGTCCAAATAATCGTGCAGGTACCTTGTGTTTCGAAGACCCGTCACATCATCATAATAAGCAATCTTGATGTTTTCTTTATTCTTGCGGTAAGCATAAAACAAAATCCCGCCTGTTGTCAGCATGATGGCGATGAGAACACCTATCCCGAAACGGATGATTTCCGATACTTGCTTATCCAGATTATCAGTGGGCCAGTCAATCACGAGGGTGCCCAAACGTACAGAATCTGAATAAATCGGAACCGCGACTCTGACTAACGTCGTTCCGCTCATCTCAACCTGCTCCACCTGTGATTGCTCGCTCAGCAGTTTATTTTGTAAAGCTGCATCTTGAATCACAGTCCCTTTATATTCTGCAAGACTGCTCGCAACGACCTGAAATTTTGTGTCCACAAAAAGCACATTTTTAACGTCCTTACGACGGGAAATTTCATCCACAAGCCTGGCCACTTCAAATTCATCCAGGAATTCCTGCATATTTTCTGCCAGAATTCCTAACTGTACGAAGCCGCTGCCTGGGTTTTTTATGTACCCGAATTTGTAATACAGGCCATTCACACTATCTTGTCGGACTTCCTCGATTCGGATAGTTTGGTTACTCATCATAAAATCATAAACAGGATGCCCTTCATATGCTTGCCAACCAAGAAGCCCATCATCGGTACTTGAAATGATTTCGCCGCGATCGTCATAAACTGAAATTTCATCGACATTGAATGCTTGAGCTATTTCCCGAAGCACACTGCTATCTTCTTTATTCGGGATCCGTATGACCGATTGCGCCACGATTCTTATCTTTTCGTCCAATAATTTGGTTATCATATCGTAGGCTTCAGTTGTATGAGCCAGATTATGTGAGTAACTGTTGGCAATCTCAACGGTGCGTTGCTCCAACAATGCATGTTTTTCATCCACACGATTTTTGACTGTAAAAGCTGTCAATACTGAAAAGCCGATCATCAAAATTACAAAAGGTACCACAAAATAGGTCACCTCAACCGATTTGAGCTTATCCTTTTTTTTCACTGTTCTTCCTCCGTCCGCGACGATCAATTGAATACCCACTGGACTGACTTCCGCCACTTTTTCTCACTCCGCGTCCTTCTGTCTGAAGAATCAAAGTAAAGTACAGAACAATCGGGTTCACAAGGCGTTATTTATTTCATTATATACGAATCGGTAAGTTGATTGAAACACCTAGCACTTGATAGGCTTATATTAATTATTCCTACAGCAAAGAAAGGTAATGGGTGAAATCCGTTCCCATCCGAAAGGAGTGGCATCTGTTTGGGAAGTGACGTATTGCATTCAAACAAAGGACCGATCCTGGGAACTCCTTGAATACTCTTATTAACCGCCAAACCTCAGAAAACAGCCACAAATGTTGTTTTTCCAACAGTTATGGCTGCAATCAACGAAAATTTCAGAAACCTTACCTACAAACGAGAAACTGTACGTTAGTTTAGAATCCTTACTTATTAAATTATTAGTAGGGTGGAAATGAAACAATCACTTTATTTCTGCCGCCTTTTTTTGCTTGATAGAGAGCTATATCGGCTTTTTTGAGCGTTTTTTTCAACGTTTCCTCTTTTTGGCTGTGTGCCAAACCTACAGATATTGTCATACTGACCGAGTCACCCGAAATGATGTGGAATTTGCTGTGCGCAACTATCTCCTGAAAATCATGAATGAATTCTTCTGCCTCACACGTATTAGCGTTGGCTATCATAACGATGAATTCTTCACCACCGACTCGGTAGAAAGAAGTACTTGGAGTATCAAGCGCATTAAACACCAACGCCAACTGCTTTAAAAGCGCATCCCCACTATCATGTCCAAATTTATCATTATAATCCTTAAAATAATCGATATCCATCACTGCCAGTGTAATAGATTTTTTGTTCCGTTCCATCTTCATCAGATCGTTGTGGAAAGTACGCGCATTCTTGAGTTCAGTCAGGGAATCAGTGCTGGCGGATACAATCAAACTATACAAATCCGAAACGAAATAGTGCAGCATAAATGTTGCAGCATAACCGGAGATTATCAAAATTCCACCAATCAACAGCACAAGCGATTTATCAGCTATGAGGTGATTAGTCGCTACTAGTGTCGGGAGTAAAGAATAGGTGACTAAGACAAGCAATTGCGTCAGTTCGTTCAACCTATCTCGCGTATAACGATCTATCAGCGGTAATGTGACTGCCAGCAAAATGCTGATTTTTAGGTTAATCTCGGAAACGTCCGCATTCCCCCAAAAAAATCTGACCATTCCCAATAACAGAATACTCGATGAGTTTATTTTCCAATCCATATATTTAGCGGATAAGCCAAACATCAGAAATCTGAAATCATATCTCAAACCCATAATTACTGTGGAAAAACTCAACAAAATACTTTCTACCAACAATTCCAATAGAATGCATTTGATGTAGTAGGATATTGTCAGATTATTTTGATTTGGCGATCCAAATTTGCTTCTTAAATAAAAATAAATAGCCAAAAACATGATTCCAATATTTGCCAGTAGACTAATCATCGTATGCTCCTTACATGCGTGTCCACTAGACACAAATTACTGTATATTTTTAAAGCTACATCACCAAAAAAATCAAGTATGAATTACAGCAGAACAAATGTTTGATTAAGGGGAACAACTTCTCTAAAACAGTCATATCTTAATTATTATAACTTACTTATTTCGTAATACATAATATTACCAGATGTGATAAATGTTTATATTTTCAAAAAACAATATTGTTTTTATAATTTGGGATTAAATAACTATTTATTTGACCGATATAATAACTTTACGTTGGTAATTTCAAAATCTGTACAAGACTATGTATTTTCGGATCGTCATCTTTGGCAGTTTCAATCACATGATTTATTTAAACAAAGTATTCGATCCAATGTATTCTCAATAGCTAATTTTCAGTTAACTAAAAAGGGGGAAGATGAGTGGATGATATGCAAGCGTTGTTAGATGATTTATTCATAGTGTGCCAACCAATCATGCTATGTTCAAATACAAATGTCATCGATGGGTACGAAATTTTATTAAGATCAAAAAAACAACCTGGTTTCCCTGAAAAATTATTCCTATGGTTCATCGAAGTGGACCAACGTAATTCCAAATTGATGGCTTATTATTCAAGGGAGCTAAAAAAATTGATGGATGCCCACACCGACATCAAGTTATCGCTGAACTTGCATCCAATGCAATTACAGCATCCATCAACTTGGGAGTTTTTGGATTCTATTTCCTTGATGAGAAGGAATGTATCCATCGAATTGACTGAGCATTACTGCGATTCAAATCCAGATGAGCGGATGGAAGAACTCCAAAGCTATATCACTGAATTGAAGAATACGGGGATTTCGTTGGCGATAGATGATGTAGGAACTGGTCAAAATAACTTTGAATTAGTAACGAGTAATATCAAAAATATTTCAACGATAAAATTTTCACTCTTGAAATTTCGAAACCTAAACGATCATGTACTGTTCAATTTCTTGAATAGTTGGTATGTTTTGTCCCAACAGTATCAGCTCAAAATGATTGTAGAAGGTATTGAATCCGAAAGCCTCAGCAATGAGCTTAAAAATCTGGGATTGGTTTACCAACAAGGCTACTACCATGGTAAAGGCCAAGTATTGGTTTGACCTATTGCGGCCGTCCCAACAGGCCAAGCCCTTTTATCGGCGATCCGGTCGGGGCTAACGCCAACTTATGGGGCTGTCATCCGGTAAAGGGTTTCATTTCCAGCTGGTAAATATTCGCTGCGAAGCCTTGCATTGGCGTTGTACCTATAATTTAAAAATCCCCGACGAGACGAGTTCATCGGGGTAAAGGCAATGTATTCAATTTTTCTACAACCTTTTTCTAATGCAGCTGTGCTATCATCACTTTATTTCGGCCGTTTCTTTTCGCCTGATATAAAGCATTGTCTGCTCTCTTGAGTGTTTTTTTCAATGATTCATTTTTTCGGCGATGCGCCACACCGGCTGATATGGTCAGAGCAATCGGTTCTCCTGTCGTTGCAAAAAAGACGTTTTCCTCAACCGTTCTCTGGATGTGCCGCACAAAATTTTCCGAATCCGTGGCCTGAGTGTTTTCGAGGACAAGCGCAAATTCCTCCCCGCCGATTCTATAGAACGTTGCTTCCGACACTGCCTGCGCGTTGAACACACCTGCCAACTGTCTCAATGTCGCATCCCCACTATCATGCCCAAAACAATCGTTGTAATCCTTAAAATAATCAATATCTATGACGGCCAGCGTTACCGATGGATTATTCCGCTGCTCCACTGAAGACAATTCTTTATGGAACGCACGAACATTTTTCAGGCCTGTCAGATGATCGGTGCTGGCAGAGATAATCAGATAATAAAGATCAAAAACAAAATGATGCATGATGAAGACGCTCCCGTACCCGACCACAACCATAACCATACTTATATAGACAGCCTGTAATCTATCAGCAATCAAATAATTGGAAAGCAAGATAGTCGGCCACATGCAGTAGCTGACCAAAATATACAACTGCATCAAGTCATTCCATTTTTTTTTGATAAAAGCTGCAATGAGCGGCAAACTGACTGCCAGAATGACACTTGCCAACACATTCATTTGCGCAACCTGATCATTCCCCCACCCAAATCTTAAGATAGCGAGCAAGAGTATACTCGAACTGGTCACTTTCCAATCCAAATATTTCGCAGAAAAACAGAACAATAAAAATCTGAAATCATATCTTAAGCCATCCACTACGATGGAAAAGCTCATCAAAATGATACCTACCAACACTTCCAACAAAAAACTGTTGATAATATCGGATTTATTCCCTCCCGCTTGTTCATGCCAACCAGTGCTCGTCCTCATATAAAAATATACAGCCATTAGCATAACGCCTACGTTTGCCAGTATATTGACCATTGTGCACTCCCTAATTATTTGCCTCGTAGAAATCAACAATTCCTATAATTTCACTACTTTTTGATGCTACCCGTAGAAACAAATGTTTCTTTTTAGAGGATACATCAAAAAAATTATACCATTTGACCTATTATACAACACAAACTTTATTTTATAATACTAGAAATTGGCGAAGTATGTGTCAATCTTTTCTATGCAAAGTTCAGAAACCTTACGTGTACTACCTATTTAGAAATGTTTTAATATTGTCCCTGCAGCTTCGGCGCGCGTCGCTTGCCCATCCCTTCGGGAATCAAGTGAATCAAAACCCACGATTCACTTG
>NZ_JBSQPW010000015.1:0-54575 GCF_055118575.1 Trichococcus sp.
TTAGATAAATCTGTCCTATTGCGCTCTTCGATGCTCAGTCGGACAGATTTCCTAAATTTCTTTCAGGGCTGAACGAACCCGTTCAGCATTTCTTATATAACTAGGAAAGTATATAATTTTCCGGCTGTGGAACGTTGTTCTAGTGCGTGTTTCACAGTTTTTCTTTTGGTTCCACAGTGGTAAAATAGAGGTATGAATAAGAACATTCTCCATACTATTTTCTTTGATGAGAACAATCATTGGGACCAGTTTTCTAAAAAATTCAAGCTGAAGATAAGACCTGTGGTCTTTCGAGAGGTTGAAAAGTTTAGATACTGTGGGGATATTTCTAAAGGATTCCGGTTATTCGTTTGTGAAGGATGCCATGCGGTAAAAAAAGTTCCAATTCGGTGTAAAGGCAAATTTTGTCCGACCTGTTCTGTCGGTGAAAGTGAGAGGTGGAGTGAAATTGTATCTCAGGATATGTTCCACACCACTCACAGACATATTGTTTTTACAATTGATGAAGGCTTGAGGAATATCTTTTTAAAGTATCATCGGGAAATACTTTTGAAAGGACTAATGGATGAGGCTGCGCAAGTGATTTTGGACTACTTCAAGAAACAGAAGATTCGGCCTGGCATCATTTTGACTCTCCACACTTTTGGATCCAAACTGGAGTTTAACCCCCATGTACATATGATTGTAACCATGGGTGGGCTGACCAAAGGTGGTGAGTGGAAAGATTACGATTATATTCCATACAAAATGTTGCGGATAAATTGGCAGAATGCAGTGTTAAAGTTGATTCGGCGCGTGTTATCTCCGAAGGAGAAAAAAGAAGTACAGCCACAGCTTCAAACAGCTTATACTAAAAATGCTGAAGGCTTTTACGTCAACGCTCCGAAGAGAAGCCGAACGAATGTCAAAAGAGTTCTGCAGTATATCAGCCGCTACATGAAACGCGGACCGATCGCGTTAAAACGTATCCTCATGTACGATGGTGATATCGTAATGTTCCGTTATCACGACAAACGGACTGATACCGATGAAACAGAAATCATGCTTGCGAAGGAGTTTATTGCAGCTTTAGTAAGGCATATCCCCGATAAAAACTTTAAAATGGTCCGCAGATATGGGTTATACAGCAGGAGACTCAAGACAGTTGCGAAAGAAGTCGTTAAAGAAATCCAATCAAAGATAAAGCGGCTGTTGTTGAATGTTTCGACTGCTTTGAAACCAAAGAAATGGGCTGAACGAATTGTCGAATGTTTTGGAGAAAATCCCCTAAAATGTTCCTGTTGCGGAAACCTCTTTGTGTTCCGCGGGATTGTTGTGTCCAAAAATGGAGTGCTTATAATCCAATACGCGAATGATTCGGAGGCTAGGAAATATCTACGAGAGGAGATTCGGTACATTGAGTCAAAAGAATTCAAAATTAACCAAAAACAAGCTGAAAAAGAAATTTATGAAGCAATTCGCTTCGACTGGGAAAAACAACGTCAACTATATATGCCTTCAATGTAGAATCAAGGAAACGATTCCGAAGGAAGTCGTGGATGAATTTGATTTGTGGGATGAAGGTGATTTATCTGATGCGCCGAGATTCACTTGTCAAAATTGTGGTGGAGAGATGTACCCGGAATACTACAAAAGTACCCACGGTGTGGAATATAAACTATCAGATTATCAAAAATAATAATACAACAACGCAAAAAAGGCATCGGGGTGTTTTTCCCCGATGCTTTTCTTATTCGTTCGAACCGTCTCGTGGTGCAGTATTTGTAACAATTCTGATTTTCCAATTTTTATGAATTTATGGTATTATAAGGTGCGTATATTGCATCGGGGATGCAAAGAGTTGGATGGAATTGCAACATGTTTTTGGTTGAGTACTTCCATGTTTGAAATTTATGAAATGAAAGATTGGAGAACAGGCATGAAAGTCACAATTGTAAATTGTTTTGATACAAACCGTGATAGAGTGGATTTGATTTATGATTACTTCAAGGCGAAGAGCTATGAAGTTACCGTTATTGAATCTGATTTTCATCATGGCAGAAAAGAGAAAAAGGACATTACCCGTGATGATTTCCTGTTCGTCGATACCTTGCCTTATGAGCGTAATCTCTCGGTCGGCAGGTTAAAATCGCATGATGATTTTTCTAAAAAAGCTATACAACTTGCGGCAAATCTGCATCCGGATATCCTGTATGTAATGTTCCCACCGAATTCTTTGATGAGATATGCCAGTGCATATAAAGCTAAAAATCCGCAGGTGAAATTGATAGCAGACATCATCGATCTTTGGCCGGAAAGCATGCCAGTGCCGGGGAAACTGAAGAAGTTGTTTGTCTTCAAAATGTGGGCCGATATCAGGAACAAACATTTGGCAAAAGCTGATTTGGTTTTGACTGAATGTCATTACTATTATGATGTATTGAAAAATTACATTGGTCAGACAGAAACTGGGACGTTATATTTAGCGCAAGATTCAGTTCCACACGAGCCCAAAAAATCTACTAAGCTTTCCCAAGAGAGTTTCGATATTTGTTATTTGGGTTCCATCAACAACATCATTGATATCGATTTTATTTCCGAGTTGATCAAAAAGATGTCCGCCGTAAAAAAAGTGCGTCTGCATATCATCGGTGATGGCGAATCCAGGGATGAATTTATCCAAAGTTCCGAACGAGCCGGTGCTGAGGTTCTTTACCACGGCAAAATCTACGACGCCAATGAAAAACAGGCCATTTTCGATCAGTGCTATTTTGGTCTGAACATCATGAAAGAAACTGTTTCGATCGGCTTAACCACGAAATCGATCGATTATTTCAATGCGGGCTTACCGATCATCAACAACATCAAGCATGATACCGTAAAACTGGTTGATCAGTACGGTATCGGCATCAATATCACGAGAGATTTGGATAATGTTTCTGAAATAATGAGCGAATCGATCGTGTTAAACGAACAACGAAGAACAAAGGTCAAAGAAATATTTGAACAGTATTTTTCCAGATCAGCTTTCTATGAACAGCTGCAAGTTTTATTGCGTAAAATAGATATTTGATAGGCACGATTGCCAGTTGCAATGATGCAAAAACAGAACTAGCCATTACCACAGTGATTGCTAGTCAAGAAGGGAACGGTTGTTATTCAAAATCAAAAAATTTCAATACTCTTGGCTACTTACAGACCTAATTGGGAATTCTTCAAATTATTGTTGATCAGTTTGAATAATCAAGATTATCCGCATTTGGAATTGTTGGTGCGCGATGACAGCGACCAAATCGAAACAAGCGAAAGAATTCAGGAATACTTGCGGGAATTTATCACAGCGATGCCGTATGTCTTTACGATTAATGAGCGGAATATGGGCAGCAACAGAACTTTTGAATTGCTGACGGAGGAGGTGGCGTCTGGAGGCTACCTTGCCTATTGCGATCAGGACGATGTATGGGAACCTGAGAAACTAAGCACCCTCGCCGCGCTGATTGAAGCACCTAGTGTCACCTTGGCTTACTCTGATTTATCCGTCATCGATCAGGACGGCAATAAAAAAGCCGACAGTTTCAGAGAGTTCCAAAAACGGGTCATCCATATTTATGGGGCTGATCTGTTCGGAACCTTGTTGATGCGCAACAGCGTCACCGGTTGTTCAATGTTGATTGACACGGAAGTTGCCAAACGGGCCTTGCCTTTCAGCAACTATTTTGTTCATGACCATTGGCTGACCTTGGTCGCCTCCAGCATCGGTGAACTGGCCTATTCGGCTAAGCCGTTGATCCAATACCGATTGCATGACAATAATCAAATTGGTGCCTCGATGCTGCCGGGCATCAACAATAAGGCGGATTATGTGGAGAAAAAATTGTCCCAGGATATTGTACGTTTCAATTCTTTGTTGGCAGGAGACTTGTTTACGGCAGAGCAAAAAGCGCTTATTCAAGGGAAAATCACTGCTGTCGAGCATAGGAAGGCCTTCATCCAATCACCTAGCCTGTCCGGTTTTAGCAAATTGTTCAAGGCTTTGCAAGGGGATCATCAATTGTTTCTGGTCGAATTATTTTTGGGGATGGCCGGCAACAAACTGGGTGAGCGATTCCTGAAATTCCTGAAACGCTAGCAGTCAGTTCGCCGCTCGATAGAGTGAGTAGAATAGTAATGTAAAGAAAATACACTAAAAATTATCAGGAAAGAATAGGAGCTGAAGAAATGAAAGGAATTATTCTAGCTGGAGGTAGTGGGACAAGACTATATCCGCTGACGAAAGCAGTCTCAAAACAATTGATGCCCATCTATGACAAACCGATGATCTACTACCCAATGTCTACGTTGATGTTGGCGGGGATCAAGGACATTTTGATTATTTCCACGCCGACCGATACTCCCCGTTTTGAACAGTTATTCGGTAATGGGGCTGAATTAGGCTTGAATATCGAGTACGCTGTACAGGAGAATCCTGATGGATTGGCACAAGCTTTCATCATCGGTGAAAAGTTCATCGGCGATGATTCCGTCTGCCTGATTCTGGGCGACAACATTTACTACGGCAGCGGCTTGGCTAAAATGCTGCAACGTGCGGCCTCCAAAGATAAAGGCGCAACAGTCTTCGGCTACCATGTTCAAGATCCGGAACGCTTTGGTGTGGTGGAATTTGACGAAAATATGCGAGCCATTTCGATTGAAGAAAAACCGGAAAATCCGAAGAGCAGTTATGCGGTAACCGGGTTGTATTTCTACGATAATGATGTGGTGCAAATCGCGAAGAACATCAAGCCATCTCCACGCGGCGAATTGGAAATCACCGATGTCAACCGCGTTTACCTGGAAAAAGGCTTGTTGGATGTCGAAATTATGGGACGCGGCTTCGCTTGGTTGGATACGGGCACCCATGAGTCGTTATTGGAAGCTGCGACTTTCATCGAAACCATCGAAAAACGTCAAAATTTGAAAGTGGCTTGCTTGGAAGAAATTTCTTACCGCATGGGTTACATCAGCCGTGAGCAGTTAATCGAATTGGCACAACCTTTGAAGAAAAATGCATATGGCCAATACCTATTGCGCTTGGCAAATGCTTAAAAAATAAAAAGGACCGTTCCGCCTCAATAGGATAGGAAATGAAGTTCAGCCAGAAAAAAAGGGGTAATCGAGTATGAACGTTTTAGACACAAATTTGCAGGACGTAAAAATTATTGAAATGCCAGTCTTCGGTGACCACCGTGGCTTCTTTACGGAAAGTTATTCCAAAGAAAAATTTACAGCAGCAGGAATCACAATTGATTTCATCCAAGATAACCATTCTTTATCGGTGGAACCTGGTGTCTTACGTGGGATGCATTTCCAGACTCCAGAAAAAGCCCAAACCAAATTAGTCCGTGCAACAACTGGTGTCATTTATGATGTTTTGGTGGATATGCGCGTAGGTTCGCCTACTTACGGTAAGTGGGAAGGTTATATTTTGAGCGAATACAACCATCGCCAATTATTGGTGCCAAAAGGTTTTGCTCACGGATTTGTGACTTTGACACCTAATTGCAATGTCCAATACAAAGTCGATGAATACTATTCAAAAGAGAACGACGGTGGAATTGCTTTCGATGACCCGGCAGTGGGAATCATTTGGCCTATGCCGATCGATAAGCTGGTCCTGTCTGAAAAAGACACGCAACATCCGACTTTAGCCGAGTTGGATAATCCATTTATTTACGGAAAAATTTAAGGACTAGGGGACACATGAAATGAAAAATATTATTGTTACTGGTGGGGCAGGATTCATCGGATCGAATTTTGTTCATTACGTAGTGAACAACCACCCTGAGATTCACATCACAGTGTTGGATAAATTGACTTACGCTGGAAATAAAGAAAACTTGGCTGGTCTTCCGACTGACAGAGTGGAATTGGTTGTAGGAGACATTGCTGATGCCGAATTGGTGGATCGACTTGTGAAAGAAACCGATGCAGTCGTGCATTATGCTGCGGAATCCCATAACGACAACTCGCTGAAAGACCCGTTTCCGTTTGTTCAGACGAACATTATCGGTACGTACACTTTGATCGAAGCGTGCCGCAAATATGGCGTACGCTATCATCATGTTTCAACGGATGAAGTGTATGGCGACTTACCATTACGGGAAGACCTTCCTGGACATGGGGAAGGTCCGGGTGAAAAGTTCACTGCTGAGACACCCTATAACCCATCCAGTCCCTATTCTTCCACAAAAGCGGGTTCTGATTTGTTGGTGAAGGCTTGGGTCCGTTCTTTCGGATTGCAAGCGACGATCTCAAACTGTTCCAATAACTACGGGCCTTATCAACATATCGAGAAATTTATTCCGCGCCAAATCACCAATATCTTATCCGGCATTCGTCCAAAACTGTACGGAGAAGGTAAGAATGTTCGTGATTGGATCCATACGAACGATCACTCTTCAGCCGTATGGGCGATCTTGACAAAAGGCCGTATCGGAGAAACCTATCTGATCGGTGCGGATGGAGAAGAAAACAACAAACAAGTATTGGAGCTGATCCTTGAACTTATGGATCAACCAAAAGATGCTTATGATCACGTTAAAGATCGCGCTGGCCACGACTTGCGTTATGCGATCGATTCGACAAAACTTCGCGAAGAATTAGGATGGACACCAGAATTCACCAATTTCAAAGACGGTTTAGCTGATACCATAAAATGGTATACAGACAATAAAGACTGGTGGGCAGCTGAAAAGGCAGCCGTTGAAGCGAACTACGCGAAAAACGGTCAATAGATGACAGAAATATAAAAGAGGTAGGATATTCCTGCCTCTTTTTATAGAGGAGGAACTTTTTGATGATTTTGATTACGGGTTCGAATGGCCAATTGGGTACAGAATTGTGCCACTTATTGGATGAAAGAAATATTACCTATACTGCGACGGATGCAGCCGAAATGGATATTACGGATAAGGCTGCCGTGGATGCGGTTTTTCAAGAAGTGAAGCCTACCTTCGTTTTCCATTGCGCGGCCTATACGGCAGTGGACAAAGCCGAAGATGAGGGCAAAGAACTGGATGAAAAAATCAATGTGCTGGGGACAAAAAATATTGCTGAAGCAGCCGAGGCGGCAGGGGCAACGCTGGTCTACATCAGCACAGACTATGTATTTGACGGCACGAATACAGGAGAATATGCTGCTGATGCGGAAACGAATCCTAAAAACGAATACGGACGAACGAAATTGGCTGGTGAGCGACTGGTGCAATCGATCTGCTCAGATTACTATATCATCCGTACGTCTTGGGTGTTCGGCCAATATGGCCACAACTTTGTCTATACGATGCGCCGTTTGGCAGAGACATATCCGACTTTAACAGTCGTAAGCGATCAAGTCGGCCGTCCGACATGGACCCGTACTTTAGCTGAGTTTATGGTGCATGTGATGGAAACCAAACCAACAACAGGCATCTATCATTTATCCAATGACAACAGCTGTTCATGGTACGAGTTTGCCTGTGAAATTCTGAAAGATTTTGATGTGGAAGTAAAGCCGGTCACCTCAGAAGAATATCCACAAAAAGCTTACCGCCCGAAACATTCCGTGATGGATTTAAGTAAGGCCAAGGCAACCGGTTTTGCGATTCCAACATGGCAAGAGGCTTTAGCAGGCTTTATAAAAAATATTTAGTCACAAAGATGAATGAGGATTTCGGTCAGTGCCGCGAACAAGCCGGCATTGACCGGAATATTTTTTACATAATCCTTAATCAGGGCTGAACGAACCCGTTCAGCTTTTCTTGTTTGATTCGTTCAATTTGACTATTATGTTGAAACTATTCGTTATGAAATATGTGGAAAGGAATTAAAAAAATAAGTTCATTATGGGAGAGAGATTAAATGGAGAATCAGAACAAATTTTCAAAGTGTCTGACCCTGACATTGTTGGCTATGATGACCTTGAACATAGGACTTACAACGGTTTATGCGACGACGTATGAAGTAGAATCTAGTTTAACAGCGCAACCGTCAGAGGACGGATCCATAGGGGCAGAATCATTCGATTCGATTGAAATTGATAGCGCTATTGAAGACACAGATGCAGCAAATACAACTAGTGACCAGACCGCTGACCCGAATTTAAAAACGGATGCAACACCGGAAGTGGTTGATCCTTCAGTAACTGAATCAGAGTCTTCAAATGTGGTGAATTCAGAAAATAATGATGCTTTAATTTTGGAAGAAATCCCCGAAGAAGTATACGATCGAGAAAGAACGGCGGATAAAGCAATGCAAATGATGGAAGATGATTTAGCTCAAAATGGAGATTTCCAGGCACTTTCCAGAAGTCTGACTATATCGCCAACTACGACTTTCATCAACAACATTGCAGCTTCTGCAGTGACAACTTGGTCAACGCATCAAGTATTGCCATCCATAACAATTGCCCAAGCAATTTTGGAATCCGCCTGGGGGACAAGCAAACTGGCTGTGGAAGCCAACAATCTTTATGGCATTAAAGCCTCTGATGATTGGACAGGTGAAATCTACGCCATAAATACTGCCGAATACGGTGATGAGGGATGGCATATTGTCACTGCCAATTTCAGAAAGTATAATTCTTGGTTGGACAGCACCAGTGATCACGCAGCGTTTTTTACCAGTACAGCTTGGAGAAAAGAAAACTACAAAAATGTAGTAGATGAGACCAACTATAAAAGGGCTGCCCACGCTTTAAGTGCAGCCGGATATGCAACAGACCCAGCATATGCATCGAAGCTGATCAGCATCATTGAAAACTACAATTTATCCCGATTCGATCCGGTACCCAACATTACGATGAGTACCTACGTTGAAAATGACGGCTGGTCTGGATTGGGAATTGGTGCTGATTATAATGGGAAAGTCAGTGGAACAATAGGGGAAAGTAAAAAAATATACAGTTTTAAGCTCTCCATCGATAACCATGCTATTGCTGATGAAAAAGGTTTAGGTATCGAATATGCCGCCCACATCCAAGACTTAGGGTGGACAAACTATGTTTCCGAAGGAACGGCTTTGGGAAACGCCAGCCAAAATAAACGGATGGAAGCCATTAAAATAAGATTGACCGGAAATACCAATCTTAACTACACCATATGTTACCGAGTTCAAACTGCAAATCTAGGTTGGACTGGCTGGGCAAAAAATGGTGAACCAGCAGGAACGGAAGGGTTTGAATATGGTATAGAAGCAATCGAAGTTTTGTTGTTGCCTCATTCAGAAATGACGCCATCTTCACCTGAGGTTGCCTTTCAATCTTTGAGCGAAATGAAAGCAATTCAACTGAGTTATGCAGCCTACAGCCAGAATCTCGGATGGCAAGCAAATGTTTTTGAAAAACAGACAGCAGGCCAGATGAATTTGAGACTTGAGGCTTTTAAAATCAATATGAGCAACAGCAAATATGCAGGAATGCTCCAATATCAAGCGTTTGTAGAGGAAAGTGGTTGGCAAGCATGGCAACTAAGCGATTCAACAAGCGGCACAACAAATCAAGCCAAGCGCGTTGAAGCAATCAAAATCCAGCTCAACGGTTTGATGGCCCCGTATTTCGATGTCTATTACCGCGTGTACGTAGGAGGGATAGGCTGGCTTGATTGGGCGAAAAACGGTCAAATGTCAGGGACAAATGGAATGGCCTCTCGTATCGAAGCGATGCAAGTTACCTTAGTGGAAAAAGGGTCTGCTAGCCCTGGGGTGACAACCCGGCCGTATATTGAAGTTCCCCCTATTTCCTATAAGATCTTCAGCAAATCAACAGGCTGGCAGGGTGCAGTGAGTCATGGAGCTACCAGTGGAGCGGTCATCGATTCCAATCAAGTTGAGGCACTGCAAATCAAAGTACCTAACTTAAACATAAGTGGAACAATCCAATATCGTACTCATGTCCAGGACTATGGTTGGCTAGAATGGGCATCTAGTGGGGAAACAGCTGGGTTCACTGATAAAGGAAAACGCGTTGAAGCTATCGAAATCAAGCTGACTGATGATCTTGCTGCCAAATACGACGTGTATTATCGCGTTTATACCAACGCATTCGGATGGTTAAACTGGGCCAAAAACGGCGCATCAGCCGGGACTTCTGGGCTAGCTGATCCAATCAAAGCAATTGAAATCAGAATTCTTCAAAAAGGCAGTACAGCCCCAGGGACAACCGCCACACCATATGTCGATAAAAAAGAGTATGCGAGTGTCCTTTATCAAACCCATGTTCAAAATATCGGCTGGCAAAGGGCTGTAGCGGATGGAGTACTCAGTGGTACCACCGGCTTGTCTTATCGCCTAGAGGGAATAAAAATTGACCTACAAAATAGTGCATATAGCGGCTCAATCAGTTACCGGACCCATGTGGAAACTTATGGCTGGCAAGGCTATGTAGTAGACAATGCCATCAGTGGCACGATGGGTCAGGCCAAACGTTTAGAAGCTATCGAAATAAAACTAAGCGGCGAAATTTCTGAACATTATGATGTTTACTATCGCGTCCATGCTCAAGACTATGGTTGGCTGGGATGGGCAAAAAATGGGGTTTCAGCCGGTACCGCAGGTCTTGCCAAACGCTTGGAATCGATTCAGATCAAGTTGATTCCGAAAGGTTTGGCTGCACCAGGGAGCACAGCGAATACGTATATTATGAAATAAATGAAAAGCTTTCACATCATCGTATTTTTTGATTTTAGAAATTTCTGATTGAGCACTATGTAAGGAACACTACCGGGAATCAATTAAACTGACTTAGGGGAAATTTTATGAATAAACGATTGATCTTAGGTTTTATCATATGTATAATTATGGGTCTCTCTTTGGCGCTCTTTTATGGAAGTGCTAGACTTCCCGAAAAGGAACAATTCTCTATTTCTGAAACCGCAGATAGTGAAATAATTCTTACACAAACCGAAACTGGCATTCCGACTGGATCAGTGGAAGCGAGTAGCGTAAGTGAGCGTATGGATTTGCCATTAGAAACAACGGAACCAGATATAGCAGAAGATGCAGATCGAGTTGACCAGGGGATCAAAACTGCAGATTTTCTGATAGAAAACCAGTCACAACAAATCTTTTTCTCAGGAAAACTTTCACCGCCCCAAGTTCCAGGTGAAGAAACCGCAAAAATGTTTCTGCAGGAGCAAAAACTGGCTATCGGCTTATCTGATGATGTTGAACTAGAGGTCGTTGAAATCAGAACAGACGAGATAAACAACACCCATGTAAGATTTGCTCAAGTGGTGGATGGCATCAAGGTTGAGAAAGATTCTTTGAGCGTACATTTTGATGAAACTGGTGTAATTACAAGCGTCACCGGCGCTTTGACAGCAGTTCAATCAATAGAAAAGACGGATAGTGAACGACTTACCGAAAGCAACGCGATAGAAATTGCAAAAAAACAATACACCTATGAGAGTTTGAGTGAACCGACAATAGTTGAGAGGGTAATTATCACCAACAGCGGAAAAAACTATGAAACCTACAAAGTGAAAATTGCTTTTACGGTGCCAGAGATTGCAAGCTACAGTGTATATGTTGATGCCTACTCTGGTAAGGTCATTTATTCAGAAAGTAATATCCGTTATGCAAATGTTGTGGGATCTGGGTTAGACGTTTTGAATAATATCCGGGCTTTGAATCTGTATTATGACGGCACTTATTATTACATGCAGGACTATTCACACAATGCCACGCATAGGATCGAGACTAACTCGATGGGCGGCGGGACATCGACTAGGAATCTTGTGAAAGCCGCCACCAATGTCTTTTCTTCTGAAAATGACAAAGCTTCTGTAAGTGCTCATTATAATGCGGAACGAACGATTGATTTTTATAAAAATGTATTTGACCGCAACAGTTTGGATGACAATTACATGGCTGTTGTATCGTCCACGCAGTATTTGACGAATTACAATAATGCTTTCTGGACGGGCACTCAAATGGTATATGGCGACGGTGATGGCCACACCTTCACTTATTTGAGCGGAGATTTGGATGTGGTGGGGCATGAAATGACACACGGCGTGATTGAGCATACGGCTGACTTATCCTATCATAATGAATCCGGAGCGCTAAGTGAATCAATCGCTGACATATTCGGTGTACTCATTTCCACCTATGATAAATACAATGTGGAATCGGGGGGCAACTGGATTTTTGATGCTAGCGACTGGGTGATCGGGGATGATATATACACACCTTATATAGCAGGAGATGCTTTGAGAAGCTTATCTGACCCTACCTTATATAATCAACCGGACAAGATGAGTGCGTACATCAATTCCCCGGATACGGAATCTGGTGACTGGGGAGGAGTACATACTAACTCGGGTATCCTTAACAAGGCTGGGTATCTTATAGCGGAAAGAGTTGGAATGGAAAAGACTGCGCAAATATACTACCGTGCATTGGTACAATACATGACAGAAACGACAGATTTTGAACAGACCAAGAATTATCTTGTACAAGCAGCAAAAGATTTGTATGGCGAAGATTCAGCGGAAACCGAATCAATCAATCACGCTTTTTCTACAGTTGGCATTGGGCCAGCAATGGCAGTGCCAGTCACAGGAATTGCGCTTCTGCCGGAACAAATCAGCTTGCAGATAGGTGAAGAACAAATACTCGAAGCCGCCATCACTCCACGGGATGCTACCGATTATCAGATAGCTTGGTCAAGTAGTGCACCTGAGATTGCTACGGTAGATGAATATGGTACAGTCAAAGCAGTAGCGATCGGGCAAGCAATCGTGACGGCCAAAATCGGAGATATAATTGCTTCATCAACCGTAACCGTAAAGGGAAATAACCTTTCTGTATCATACAGCGTTCATGTTCAAAACATAGGTTGGCAAACGGCAGTGAAGGATGGCCAATCTGCCGGGACTTCAGGGCAATCGTTGCGGCTTGAAGGCATAAGAATGAATCTTTTTGAAGAGGGCAGTAGTCTTTCCGAAGGTATTTCGTATCGAACCCATGTGCAAGATTATGGATGGATGGATTGGGTGCAAAATGATGGTATGAGCGGCACGACAAACCAAGCAAAACGATTGGAAGCTATCGAAATCGCTTTAACCGGAGAAATGAGAGAACGATATGATGTTTACTATCGTGTTCATGCGCAAAATTTTGGCTGGTTGGGTTGGGCAAAAAATGGAGTTTCCGCCGGGACAGCGGGATATGGCTATCGATTGGAGGCCATTGAAGCCCAATTGGTAAAAAAAGGTGATCCTGCTCCAGGACCCACTGATATGCCTTTCGTAGAGGCTAATACAAACAGCACAAAAGCTCTAAAAGTATCGTATACGACACACGTACAGGACTATGGTTGGCAGTCTTACGTTTCGGACGGTGACTTGAGTGGCACTTTCGGAGAAGCAAAACGCTTGGAAGCAATCAAAATACAATTGCAAGACACTCCTTATTCTGGAGCCATTTCTTACCAAACGCATGTTCAGGATTATGGGTGGCAAAATTGGGCTTCCGATAACGAACTAAGTGGCACTTCGGGAGAAGCGAAACGTCTTGAAGCAATCAGGATAGAAATAACAGGGGAAATCGCTGAATTTTACGATGTATATTATCGCGTTCATGCGCAAAACTTTGGGTGGTTGGATTGGGCAAATAATGGGGAGGCTGCCGGTACCTCAGGATATGCTTATCGTTTGGAAGCAATCGAAATTCAGTTGATTCCTAAGGGAGGCGTTGCACCTGGAACGATAGGTGGAATACCTTATGTAGAGAAAAAAACGAATTTGGCAACAATTCCACTCATAAAAAATGATGAAAGCCTAGATTATGCGATTGTTGAAAATGAACTTTTGACACTGGTCAATGATTTCCGCACAGAAAATGGACTGAATAAATTGACCAAGAATGATAAGCTAAAGCAGGCTGCTGACCAACGAGTAATTGAAGCAACAAGTTTATTCTCGCACACACGCCCTGATGGAAGCCAATGGAATACGGTTCTTGAAGCCAATCCTCATGAGTATCTTTATGATGCAGCAGGGGAGAATATGGCAGTATCGATCATTTTCCAGGACGAAGAAGAAATAGCTGCGTCTTTATTCGATATATGGATAAACAACCCCGATGATTATGCAAATATCATAGATACCGATTACAATGAAGTCGGCATTGGGCTGCATGATAGCAATGGGGATGTTTATGCAGTGCAAATATTCGGCACGCAATCAAATCAGTAAAAAATCCTTGCAGTAGCAAGGATTTTTTTTGCGGTCGTTTTAGCAATTATTCAATAATAATTATATATTTATTATTAATATTGAGCAATTTCATGTATAATTAAGGAGTCGCCCAGTCATGGAAGTATACGTTCTCGTTTATTTGAGCGACAGAGCAGAAGTTGCAAATTTTACGAGGAGAAGTGATCTTATTGAAGAAATTTTGGTGGTTAATGATGGTGGGGACGTTATTTTATGGCAGTGTCTTGCCCTTGGTGCAGGCAACGGAAGTATTTGAAGCCGACTCAACTGTAAGTACCTATTTGATAGATGAGGTAACAACGTCAGACAGTGCAGTAGATTTGGAATCAGAAACTACTGAAAGTTCAGTCTTAATTGACAGCTCAATTGAACTACCGGAAATTAGTGGGTCAGAGGATTTTTTGGAGACACAGAGCATTACTTCGCTAGCGGAAGAAGTTCCTTTTGTATCCTATCGCACACATATTCAAGATTTTGGTTGGCAAGATGAAGTGAGAAATGGAGAAACCAGTGGCAGTGTAGGAATGGCGAAGCGTTTGGAAGCCATAGAAATCAATCTAGGCGATGTCCCGGTAGCGGGGGGGATTTCTTATCAGGTGCATGTTCAAAACTATGGATGGATGAATAACGTAACCGATGGCAAATCAGCCGGGACGATTGGAGAAAGCAAGCGTCTGGAAGCCATTAAAGTCAATTTGACTGGAGAGATGGCAGCCCAATATGATGTTTATTATCATGTCCATGCGCAAAATTTTGGGTGGTTGGATTGGGCCAAAAATGGAGAACCTGCTGGGACTGCTGGATACGGTTACCGCTTGGAAGCAATTGAAGTTGTGTTGGTGACAAAGGGATCTTCTGCACCTGGAGCTACATCAAGATCCTTTATCAATTATCCTACGCTTTCCTATCAGACACATGTCCAAAATATCGGTTGGCAAAATTACGTTTCAGCTGGAGCTGTGAGCGGAACGACAGGAGAAGGTAAACGGTTGGAAGCTATTAGGATTCATTTGGTAGATCCAACATTTGTGGGTTCGATTTCGTATCGCACACATGTACAGGATTACGGCTGGCAGGCTTGGAAGCAGGATAATACCATAAGCGGCACCCAGGGCGAAGCCAAGCGATTGGAAGCAATCCAAATAAGCTTGACTGGAGAAACAGCGGATTATTTTGATATATACTATCGTGTGCACGCGCAAAATTTTGGTTGGCTGGATTGGGCTAAAAATGGCGAATCTGCAGGGACAGAAGGATTGGGTTATCGTCTGGAGGCTATCCAGATAAAGCTGATAAAAAAGGGTGAGGCAGCTCCGGGGCCAACGGCAATGCCGTTCGTCAAGCTGGGTGGAATTGCCACCAAATTGATTAGTGCGAAACAAATGAGTGCAACAAATGTGCAGTTGAAAACACAGCTTAGCTACGGAACATTTGTGAACGGTGCAAGGGTTGCAGCTCCAATCAACAAGATTTCAGCGTATATGCAGTCCACAATCAGCGGTCATCAGATTAATCTCTCAGTTTCCGCGACGACCGATCCATTGGTTTTCAACCTTAACTTCAATGAAAAAAATTTGAATCCTACTGAAACATATAAACTTGTAACTACAGTGGCAGGGACAGCATCACAATTATGGACAGTTGGTGTAAATCAAAATACGCTTTTAGGAAAATTGTCCACCAAAAGTAATTACGTATATTACAGTAGAGATCAAACACCGGTCACCCAGTTGACGCTGAAACATCTGTTGCAAACGGCGTTGGAGCCGGTAGGGAACACGCTGTATGTTTGGGGTGGTGGATGGAATGAATCGGACACCGGATCGGGCATAGAGGCCGTCACCATGGGAGTCAGTCCACAATGGAAAAGCTTTTTCAATCAATACGGATCAACCTATGACTATTCGAAAACACTGTATCAAATCCACAACGGTCTTGATTGCTCCGGGTACATCGGTTGGACAATCTATAACTCTGTCAACACGTCGAACTATAAAGATGGTTACGTGCTATTAGCGGATGGCATGGCAACTAATTTTGCATCCCGCGGCTGGGGTACCTACAAGAACAAAACACAAATCACTCAATATAAGCCCGGAGATATTTTGAGTTCCGCTGGGCATGTATATATGGTGTTGGGTGTCGCCTCAGATAATAGTCTGGTAATTGTGCATTCTTCTCCAAATGGAGTTCAAATAAACGGAACTCCCACACCCTCTGGCAACACAAACAGTGTCGCCGCAATTTTGGCGAAGAAATATATGAGTACCTATTATCCAACTTGGTATAGTAAGTTTCCAAATGTGAAGGTGCGTTATTCTTATCTGACTGACTTCAACCAAATGACATGGGATGTTTCCGGAACTTCATTATTGAACGATCCGGAAGGAATATCCAAGAAGAGCGCAGAGCAAGTGTTGGCGATTCTTTTTCAATAATAGGACGATATTAAGGAAGTTTGAATAAGCTGAAAATGGTACGGATTTATGGGTCAGAAAGTTTTGGTCATTCGAAATGAACCAAAACTTTCTATTTTTAGCAAGGTAAGTAGGCGGAATTATGAAGATAATCGTTTAGTTTAAGCTGCGCTCATTCTTGGTGGTTTCATCAATAAATGATATAGTTATATTAGTGATTATATGAATATTCACCCTCTTAATGAGTGGTGAGGCACATGTTTTTTTCTGGTTGTTGAATGAATCCGGTTACAAAAAGTGAGGGGGACAGGGACAATGAAAGCGATAGGTAAAATTATTATTCTGTGGTCATTCATTTTGAATAGTTTATCACCAGCACTTGCATACGCTACTGAAAATAGCGCTACATTTATTCAAAGTGATATTTCCGAGGCCAAGAGCGCAGAGTTATACACTAGTGAAGCGGATGGTTCATTTACATCTCCGGATGCGGGAGGCATAGACCAGACAACAGAACCTGCAACTTCGGGAAGTGATGAAAATATGGTTATTGAACCAGAAAATACGGATAGTTCAGCTCAAGTTCCGGAAAACGACGGAGAGACAAACAATTCAGAATTGGACATCGTTGGTTCAGATGATTCATCAGCATCCGGACAGCTTCCTTCAACCGAGATTGGAAGTACTACAAGTGATGCTGCAAATATAGACAGTTCAATGGAAACGAATGAAAGTGATGTTTTAACTGATCAGGCGGAATCCGGGACCACGATTACGGCAGTGGCGACAGCACCGTCAGTGTTGTATCAAACCCACGTCCAGAATTATGGATGGACAGATGCAGTCATGGATGGTATCACCAGTGGTACGATCGACGAAGCGAAACGTTTAGAAGGAATAAAGATAAGCTTGCTAAATGCAGAAGTACTCGGTGGTATTGAATATCAAACCCATGTCGAAAACATTGGTTGGATGGGGTTCGTTTCCGATGGACAGGTATCCGGAACAACTGGGCAAGGTAAACGCTTAGAAGCTATCCGCATCAATTTAACAGGAGAATTAGCGGGAATTTATGATATTTATTACCGCGTGCATTCCCAAAATTTTGGTTGGTTGGATTGGGCAAAGAATGGAGAAGCTGCCGGAACTTCGGGGTATGCGTATCGGTTGGAAGCCATTGAAATTCAACTCGTGAAAAAAATGAACCCGCTCCGGGGGCTGTAGCGAGGCCATACATGGAGAAGGGGGCAGGTGTATCTTATTCGGCGCACGTCCAATCGATTGGCTGGCAAAATTACGTGGAAAATGGCGCCCTGAGTGGAACGACAGGGGAAAGCAGACAGATAGAAGGTATCAAAATTAAAGGAACAAATTTTCCGTCGTCAGGTTCGATTACTTATCGCGCCCATGTCCAAGGTGAAGGATGGCAGAATTGGGTGGTAAACGATGCCCTGAGCGGTACGGTAGGAATGGGTAAACGTTTGGAAGCTATTGAAGTCAAGCTCACAGGAGAAATGGCCGAGCGTTACGATATTTATTATCGTACACATGTGCAGAAATTTGGTTGGCTCGGGTGGGCCAAGAATGGTGAATCCGCAGGAACAGAATCCTATTACTATCGTACTGAAGCAATCGAGATCAAGTTGATTGAAAAAGGTAATGCTGCTCCTGGTTCAACGGCTAACCGCTTTGTCATCCGAAAGGAGCCAATTGTTTCATACGCCAGCCACGTCCAAAATATAGGGTGGCAGAATTATGTTTTTGATGGTGGTTTAAGTGGTACTTTAGGGGAAAGTAAACGTGTGGAAGCCATTAAGGTACGGTTGGACATGCAACCTTATGAAGGTGCTGTTGCTTACTGTGCCGATGTACAAGGACTTGGTTGGCAAGCGTGGTCGCAAAACGACATTTTTGCAGGAACGACAGGAACTGGAAAGTATTTAGAGGCTGTAAAAGTCAAGCTGACGGGTGAAATGGCAGAATACTATGATATATATTATCGTGTTCATACTCAAAACTACGGTTGGTTGGATTGGGCTAAAAACGGTGCCTCCGCAGGGACTGAAGGATACAATTACCGCATTGAAGCTGTGCAGATCAAGATTGTATCCAAGGGAGGGGCAGCGCCAGGAAACACGAGCCGAGCATTTGTGAAAAAGCCGTCGGTTGTCCTCGGGCCAAACTGGACTGTCGAACAAGGTTATTTCCAAGCAACCTCCGGTGTCAGGTACTATGTAGGAAGTAATTATATTATCATTAGCATCGCTCAGCAGAAAATGTGGTCATACATCGGTACACAAAAAATTGTAGAAACAGGTGTCATTACCGGAAACCCGTACTTGGGGTACGCTACTCCAAAAGGATTATTCTCAATACTCAGTAAACAATCACCAAGTGTTTTAATTGGTCCTGGATATGTTTCGCCCGTGCAGTATTGGATGCCGTTCATAGGTAATTCATACGGGATACATGATTCTTCTTGGCAAACGCATGGTTATGGGGGAGATTTGTATTTAACTTATGGTTCCCATGGCTGTGTGAACACGCCTTTAACAGCGGTTAGAACGCTATTCTACACGCATTCGATAGGAACACCAGTGGTTATCTATTGATAATAATTCTGAATTGCAAAAAAACGCGCAACCGAAGCAGTCAAGTGCTGCTTCAGTTGCGCGTTTTTCTTATAACTTGGAAAAGGGTGTTACTAATAAAAAATGTTTTAACTACACTAAAAAACAAAAAGAAACATTTACTGAACAAAAACAAAAAAATAAAACAAAAAATCGAACAAAAAGATTGATTTTGTGTTTGGTTCTGTTTATAATGAGGTTATAAGGAAATAAAAACGCTTTCGGGGAAATGAGTTGTGATTTTCCAAATTGTCTTCGTAAAATCAGGTAGCGTAAGACGGGCTTTAATACTATCGATACACTAAGCAAAGTTCTTGGAACGACAGCAACATCTTGGAAAGAAAAAATCTGAACAAATTGGAGGAAATGAAAATGAACAGGGAAGAAGCTACTTTATTAGGGTTTGAAATTGTTGCCTATGCAGGTGAAGCGCGATCGTACCTTTTGGATGCTTTAAAAGCAGCGGAAAAAGGTGATTATGATAAAGCCGAAGCATTATGTGAAGAAGCAAATACCAGCATCAAAGAGGCTCATAAAGCTCAGACAAGTTTGCTTACTATGGAAGCTTCAGGCGATGATATTGCGTACAGCGTTACGATGATGCATGGACAGGATCACTTGATGACAACATTACTGCTTAGGGATTTGATGAAACATATGATTGAATTGTATAAAAGAGGGAGCAACTAATTATGATGAATGCATTGATTGCACAAATTGAAAAAGCTAAACCTTTCTTTGAGAAAGTATCCCGTAATATCTATCTACGCGCCATACGTGATGGCTTTATCTCAGCGATGCCTGTTGTTCTGTTTTCAAGTATTTTCCTATTGATTGCATATGTTCCTAATATCTTCGGTTTCTCATGGAGTGCATCGACTGAAGCTTTGATTATGAAACCATACGGATATACAATGGGGATTTTAGGCGTTTTGGTTGCCGGCA
The DNA here is from genome assembly GCF_055118575.1 of Trichococcus sp. Lineage (NCBI taxonomy): Bacteria > Bacillati > Bacillota > Bacilli > Lactobacillales > Carnobacteriaceae > Trichococcus > Trichococcus sp. The sequence continues at coordinate 20,206 of NZ_JBSQPW010000015.1, forward strand.
CAACAGCAAAATCTTTAACGGATTCCTTTAACAGAAAGCTGGAAAGCACCAATCAAATTAACTTCCTTTCCACTATGCTGGCTTCCATATCTGGTTTCTTACTCCTTGCTGCGGATGCAGTTGAGGGCGGTGGATTTGCGAACGGATTCTTAGGGACAAAAGGACTATTGACAGCGTTTCTTGCAGCATTCATTACTGTGAATATCTATAATATCACTGTGAAAAATAATGTGACAATCCGGATGCCGGAAGAAGTACCACCAAACATTTCACAAGTATTTAAAGATATCATTCCTTTTACCTTAGTGATAGTCGTTCTTTATGGTTTGGATATACTGACTAGGAACATTATGGGCACGAATGTGGCGGAGTCTGTTATTAAGTTATTCGAGCCACTGTTCACAGCGGCTGATGGTTACTTGGGCATTACAATCATATTTGGTGCCTATGCACTATTCTGGTTTGTTGGTATACATGGGCCATCCATCGTTGAACCTGCTATTGCAGCGATTACTTATGCGAATATTGAAACAAATTTCCAACTTTTACAGGCTGGACAGCATGCAGATAAGATTCTGACATCCGGAACACAGATGTTTATCGTTACAATGGGTGGTACGGGTGCAACGTTAGTTGTTCCATTCATGTTCATGTGGTTATCAAAATCAAAACGGAATAAGGCGATCGGCAGAGCGTCAGTTGTGCCAACTTTCTTTGGGGTTAATGAGCCAATTTTATTTGGAGCACCTATCGTATTAAATCCAGTATTCTTTGTTCCATTTATTTTTGCACCAATTGCTAACGTATGGATTTTCAAATTCTTCGTTGATGTTATTGGAATGAACAGCTTTAGTGTGAATTTGCCTTGGACAACGCCAGGTCCTTTGGGAATTGTTATCGGAACAGGATTTGGGTTGATGTCATTTGTTCTCGCTCTTACACTGATTGTAGTGGACGTAGTGATTTACTACCCGTTCTTTAAGGTCTATGATGCACAAATTCTTGAAGAAGAAAAAGCAGGTGTATCCTCTATTGATAGTTTGAAAGAAAAAGTTGAAGGCAGCTTTGATACTAAAAAAGCCAAAGCGGTCCTTGCAAGTGCTGATACGAACGAGAATGATCCGAAAGTTTTTGAAAATAAAATAATAGAAGCTAAAAATGTTCTTGTCCTTTGTGCCGGCGGTGGAACAAGTGGCCTTCTTGCTAATGCTTTAAATAAAGCTGCGGCTGAATATGGGGCTCCTGTAAAAGCAGCAGCAGGCAGCTATGGGGCGCACATGGATATCATGAAAGACTATGATTTAGTCATCCTGGCACCTCAAGTGGCTTCGAATTACGAAGATATCAAACAGGATACTGATAGATTGGGCGTTAAACTTGCTAAAACGCAAGGAGGTCAATACATTAAATTGACCCGTGATGGCCAAGGGGCTCTTGCATTTGTTCAGGAACAATTTGAAGACTAGACAGGAGATTATAATATGAAAAAGTTACCAAAAGATTTTATTTTCGGGGGCGCAACAGCAGCCTATCAAGCTGAAGGGGCGACACAAACAGATGGAAAAGGCCGTGTAGCATGGGATACTTATCTTGAAGAAAACTATTGGTATACAGCAGAGCCAGCCAGTGATTTTTATCATCGTTATCCTGTGGACCTGGAACTTAGTGAAAAATTCGGTGTAAACGGCATTCGAATTTCCATTGCATGGTCACGTATTTTTCCGACTGGTTTTGGTGAAGTAAATCCTAAAGGTGTTGCATACTATCATAAGCTCTTTTCAGAATGCCATAAACGTCATGTAGAACCTTTTGTCACGCTGCATCATTTTGATACTCCTGAAGTGTTGCATTCAGATGGAGATTTCTTAAATCGTAAAAACATTGACTATTTTGTTGATTACGCTGAATTCTGTTTTAAAGAATTTTCAGAAGTGAACTATTGGACTACATTCAATGAAATAGGCCCGATAGGTGATGGTCAGTACTTAGTGGGTAAATTCCCACCAGGGATCAAGTATGATTTTGAAAAATTATTCCAATCCCATCATAATATGATGCTCGCACATGCAAGAGCCGTCAAGCTTTATAAGGATAACGGCTATCCGGGAGAAATAGGTGTCGTTCATGCACTCCCAACGAAGTACCCTTATGATCCATCCAATCCAGGAGATGTTCGTGCAGCAGAATTGGAAGACATCATCCATAACAAATTCATTCTGGATGCCACTTACTTGGGTAGGTACTCTCAAAAAACGATGGAGGGTGTCAATCATATTCTCTCCGTAAATGGTGGCAAGTTGGATCTTCGTGAAGAGGATTTTGAAATGCTTGAGGCAGCGAAGGATTTAAACGATTTTCTGGGCATCAATTATTACATGAGCGATTGGATGCGCGCCTTTGATGGTGAATCAGAAATTACTCATAATTCAACCGGGGCTAAAGGCGGATCTAAATATCAGCTGAAAGGTGTCGGAAGAAGAGAGTTTGACGTAGATGTTCCACGAACGGATTGGGATTGGATGATCTATCCACAAGGCTTATATGATCAAATGATGCGGGTCAAAGATGATTATCCTAATTATAAAAAAATCTATATTACTGAAAATGGCTTAGGCTATAAAGATGAATTTGTGGATGGTACAGTCAAGGATGATGCACGTATCGATTATGTTAAAAAGCATTTAGAAATCATTTCAGATGCAATAACAGCAGGTGTGAACGTGAAAGGTTATTTCATCTGGTCATTGATGGATGTTTTCTCTTGGTCAAATGGCTATGAGAAACGCTACGGATTATTCTACGTGGATTTTGAAACACAGGAACGTTATCCGAAGAAAAGTGCTTACTGGTATAAGAAGCTGGCAGAAACTCAGATAATCGAATAGCACGGTTTAATCTTATAGAGCAGGAAAGTAAAAAATAATGCACCTACACAAAACAGCATCGGGAAATTTTTTCCCGATGCTGTTTTTTCGGGGAATTGAGAGCCAGCTCCGGTGAAAGGACTGCTCGCCGGTGGAACCGATCCACGAACAGGGGCAACGCCGGCGAAGCCCCCCTCGCCGGAGCAGGACAGCGAAACCCAGCAGGCAACTACGGCGAAGCCGTCGTTCACCGGAGCACAGCTCCCTTTGATACGGTAACCTTGGCAACACCGTACTTTACAAAAAGAGAACGCATCCTCGGCCGGGCCGATGGTGCGTTCTCTTTAACTTTTATGCTTGCTCTGCGAAAAGGCGCTGGGTGAAGCCGTGGAAGTCCGTGATGACACCGTCCTTGCAGAGGTTTTCCTTTTGGAAGGTTTCCCGGTTCTTGAAGAACGGGTCGATTGCGATGATCATGCCGATGTTCGCGCTGTTGGCCGCTCGCAGACCGGAATAGGCATCTTCGATGACCAGACATTCTTCGGGAGCGACCCCGAGTTTTTTGGCGGCATGCAGGAAGATGTCCGGCTCCGGTTTGCCGGGGAAGGAACCGTCATCGAAGACGACTTTGTCCGGATCGAACCAACGATCAAGCGCAAAGGTGTCGAAATAGAAGTCAACATTTTCTTTGATGGTCGCGGTGGCGATCGTCAGCGGCAACTTGCGCTCCTTCAGATCGTCCAGCACTTCGGTCAAGCCGTCCGTCAATACGAGTTGCTCCGGTTTGTTCAGGCAGAGTCTGCGGTAATGCTCTTCCTTCTCCAAAGAAAGTTTCTGCACTTCTTCGTCCGTCAAGTCAGCGGATACAAAATGACGCAGGATTTTGTCGTTCGTGCGGCCGTGTACGTTTGTCAGAATCTCTGTTTCTGTGAGCCCGTTGCCTGGACTGTACTTTTGGATCATGTCGATCCAGGCCTGTTCGTGCAGATGCGAATCCTGGAACATGGTGCCGTTGAAGTCAAAAATGATGCCGTTCAGTTTCATAAGTTAGCTCCTTCTTCTGTTTGGGCTTGGGTCAGGGTGACGTACTGCGAGTAATGCGTGACCAAATCTGCGCTGATATGGTCATCGGTGACCAAGTGATCGATGTCGTGCAGGTTGTAGAAATTGTAGAAGTCGTCCCGGTTGAATTTCTTGTTGTCCGCCAGCAAGTATTTTGTGCGGGAGTTGTTCAGGGCGATGTTCTGGGTTTCGCCTTCCGCCATGCTATAGGTAGAGATCGCTTCGTTGTGGATGCCGTTGGCGCTGATGAAGCATTTGGAGAACTTCAACTTTTTCAGGTTGTCGTTCGCGATCGGGCCGAAGAAAGCACCTGTATTTTTCCGGTAATCGCCGCCGATCATAATGATATCCGCGGTGTCGTATTGGCGCAGATTTTCGAAAACCGGATAGCTGTTTGTGATGATGCGGATTTTTTTGCCGCCGAGATAGCTAGCCATTATTTCGATCGTCGTTCCCGGCCCGAGGAAAATGGTGTCGCCATCCTCGACGTAGCTTGCCGCCAATTTGGCAATCGCTTTCTTTTCTTCTTTTTGGACTTCTTGTTTTTCCGTATGCGAGAGTTCCTGGTCCAATGCGTAGCTGATGCTTTGTGCTCCGCCGTGGATGCGCAGGATTTTTCCGGCCTTATCGAGTTCGTCCAGATCCCTGCGCACGGTCATGTCGGAAACGTTCAGTTGCTTGACGATATCGGCTACGGTGATGATGCCTTCCTGGTTGACGATTTCAGTGAGTATCAGCAGGCGTTCTTTTTTTAACATTTTCATTCACCTCTTCATATTAACCATAATTTAGCACAATTTCACGGTCTGGTCAACACAAAACGAACAAAAATAAACAAAAATGCAACTATTTGATGAGTTTTCGAACAAGAATGTGTTTTTTAATACCGTAAAGGTTCAAAGAAACATAAACAATCATTAATGAACATGAACAGGAGAGAGTCAGCTGTTTCGATCACCTGAAGATCTTCTATTTAGTTGGGCCACTGCTGTATATCAAGAAGGTGTGTATTTCTATCATAAAGTCTTTGTGGAATGCGAAGAACAAGATGTGCTACCATTCGTGACGTTGCATCATTTCGGCGCAATTCTGATTCGCAACAAAAAAACCAGCACATAAGCTGGTTTTTTTGTTGCGAAAATACATCGCCATCTTCGGGGAAGGGCCTCCCACCGGAGGAGACAACAATAAGATACCCGCCAGCTCCGGCGAAGAACCGCTCGCCGGAGGAAACAACTAAAAAAGCAGTCAACTCCGGCGAAACCGTCGATCACCGGAGCACAGCTCCCGGTGATCCGTTATCAGATCAGGGTGTAATTGGAAAGGCACAAAAAAAGACGCACACCAGCCGATTGCTAGTGCGCGTCCGTATTTCTTGATTATAGTGATTTAGCCAATGCTTCTACTTTCGCCAAGCCTTCTTCGATGATTGCTGCTGCTTGATCAGGAACAGCTGCATGTCCTTCGATGATGACTTCGCCGATGATTTCCATTCCGAATACGCCGCCGAATACGTTGCGCATGTAGTTGACGCCCATGTCCATTGGAGACATTTCAGGAGTGGAGTAGTTGCCGCCGCGTGCGTTCAGAAGGATGACTTTCTTCTCAGGCATCAAAGCGACCATATTTCCAGTTTCGTCGTATTTGAAAGTGAAGCCGGCTGCAAAGATGTAGTCGATGAATGTTTGCAATTTAGCCGGGATCGTCAAGTTCCACAATGGGAATGCGAAAACGATCACGTCAGCAGCAGTCACGGCATCCATAACTTTTTGTTTTGCTGCCAAAAGGCGTGTTTCGATATCAGTCAATTCTTCGCCGACTGCCATTTTGCCGTAAGCGCCGAAGAGGTCTTGGCCCAAGTAAGGCATATCTTCTGAAAAGACGTTATAAGTTGTGATGTTCAATTTTTCATTTTCTTTGGCTGCAGCCAAAAAAGTTTCATACATTTTTGAAGAAATGGCTTCCTCTGCTGGTCTGTTGTTTCCTTTTACTACTAAAACGTTCATGTGTGTTCCTCCACTTATGGTATATTTGATGCGAGTTTCATTTCACTTACCGCATGTAAGTATAGTATAACATCTCGGCTTCGAAATAAATAGTGGATATGCTCAAAAAAATAAACAATTTGAATTTTTGTAACATTTGCACTAACATAGGAAGGAATATTTCGATAGTTTTGTTGATAATGGGAGTGAATGATGTGCAAAAATCCGGCCAAAGCCAACGGATTGAAATCTTTGACGGTATGCGGGGATTAGCCTCGGTCATTGTCATGATTTTCCACATGGCGGTCTGGACAGTTTATGGTTACAGCGCCAATGAATACAAAATCTTTGCCAATTCTTTTTGGAGGGTGGCGACGCAGACACCATTGAAAATGATCTGGGGCGGCAATGAGGCGGTGCTGGTCTTCTACATCATCGGTGGTTTCGTGCTGGCGCGGCCTTACCTGAGTGGGCGCAAGCTGGATTTCAAGCCTTTCATCATCAAACGCTGGATCCGCTTGATGCTCCCTTATGTGCTGCTCATCACGGTAACGGTCATACTGATTGCCTTATTCGGAGCTTGGAAACATGACACGATCGACTTGAGTGGTTCGTTCAATGTGAAATGGAAAAGGGTGCCGAATGCGCTGGAGATGCTGCTGTATTTTCTCGGGTATGACTACAATCTGAATATTTTGAGTGGGGCTTTCTGGAGCATGGTTCAGGAATGGCGCCTTTCCTTCATCCTGCCTTTTATCGCGGTGGCATTGCATCGCTACGCGACGGGGAAAGTGTTAGGCGGCTATGCGGTCATGCAGTTCGGGATCGAGAAGCTGACGGATTGGGGCATGCGCAGCGGCACAGCCTGGCTGGCACACTTGTCGGAGTCGCTCAACCGGACGAATTATTATGCAATCTTTTTTGTTATGGGAGCTGTTTTGGCGAAGCATCTGCCGGCGATTCGGACATTTGTGCAGCAGCACCATCTTTTCCGGATCCTGTCGGCCTGGGCGATTCCGTTCTTGATTCCTAGCCAGTGGATCCTGGCGGCGCTCGGATTTTCGTTCTGGGTGCGGCATGCGCTGTTGCTGACTGGTTTGGGCATCATTTTGTTCCTGTTGTTGTGCCTGGAATCGCCGCGTTTGACGGCCTTCTTCAAATCGAAACCGCTGCTGCTCTTGGGAAAGCTGTCCTTCAGCCTGTACCTGACGCACACTACTTCGATCATCCTCTTTGTGACATTTTTGGGCCAGGTCATCCCGCCGGAAACGGCGCTGTTGCTTTCGCCGCTTTTCGCTTTGCCGGTGGCGTACCTGTGGCAAAAGCACGTCGAAACACGGTGCCTCGGTTTGCTGAAACATTTCAAGAAATAGACGGTCAACCAGCCTCAAGTGTGATACGATAAAGGAAAGCTCAGAATTCTGAAAGAACACGCAGGGGTGGACACATGTCAAAAGATATCATTTCCATCATCGTTCCTTGCCACAACGAGGAAGAGATGGTACCGATTTTTCATAAAGAAATAACAGCGGTCAGCGACCAGTTGCCGGATGCCGTATTCGAACTGATTTTCGTGAACGACGGCTCGAAGGATGCCACGCTGGCTGAATTGAAGCGATTGGCTTCTTTAGATGAGCGTGTGCATTACCTTTCCTTTTCGCGCAACTTCGGCAAAGAGGCGGCGATGGTGGCGGGGCTGCGCCACGCGAACGGGGATTACGTGGCCGTGATGGATGCGGATCTCCAGGACCCGCCGGCTATGCTGGTGGAGATGGTTGCCCTGATCCGCACAGGCGAATATGATTGCATCGGGACGAAACGCCTTGACCGCAAAGGCGAACCGCCGATCCGATCCTTTTTCGCGCGGCAGTTCTACCACCTGATCAACCGCATCTCAGATACCGAGATCGTCGACGGCGCCCGGGATTTCCGGCTGATGACCCGCCAGATGGTCGATGCGGTGCTTGAGATGACCGAATACAACCGTTTTTCGAAGGGAATCTTCAGTTGGGTCGGCTTCGAGACGAAGTACCTGTCCTACGAAAATCAGGAACGCGTCGCCGGCAAGACGACTTGGTCGTTCTGGAGCCTGTTCAAATATTCGCTGGACGGGATCGTGGCCTTCTCCGAGGCACCGTTGGCGATCGCGGCCTTCACCGGATTCGTGTCGTTCGCGGTCGCGATTTTGGCAGCCTTGATCCTGACCGTGCGGACACTGGTTTTCGGAAACGCAACTTCCGGCTGGACTTCGCTCATCGTCATCATCTTGGGGATGGGCGGCTTGCAGTTGCTCTGTCTGGGGATCCTCGGAAAATATCTGGGGAAAACCTTCATGGAGACGAAGCGGCGTCCGCTCTATATATTGAAGGAGACGGACGGTGCCTTGCCGATTGGTCGCAAGGAGGAGCAGAACGATGACTAAAGTGTTGGCTCAAGTGGCAAAATTCGGACTCGTCGGTGTCGTGGCGACGGTACTGGATTTTCTGATTTTGTTTGTTCTGGCCGACTTCATCGGCCTGCATTACTTGACGGCCGCTGCGTTGGCGTTTGTTGCGGCGACGTTGTTCAATTACGCGGCGAGCATGCGCTACGTGTTCACGAGCCGCTTTGGCGAAGCTGAGAAGCGTCAGGAATTGCTGCTCTTCTTCACTCTAAGTGTCATCGGGCTGGGCTTGAACCAAGTGCTGATGTGGGTCTTCGTTGATCAAGTGGCGTTGCATTACCTGGTGGCCAAGATTGCCGCTACTGTGTTCGTGATGGCCTGGAATTTCATTTCGCGGAAGATTTGGCTGGAGGATAAGAACGCAGGATAAAAAAAGCCTGGTCTGGGACCGGAACTCCGGCGACAGCATGGTTGGCCGGAGCTGGAAGTACCCTGCGAGCACCAGCTCCGGTAGGCCGGTTTTCGTCGTAGTTGGAGTCGGAAACGCGTCGCCAGCTCCGGCGAAGACCTCCTTCGCCGGAGCTACGGTTCCAATTATCAAGCGGGCAACACAGACAAAAGAAAAAACGAATGCGGCTGTTCCTCACAAAGGAGGCAGTCGCATTCGTTTTTTTGTGAGAGTAACCAAAAATCAGTAGCTGGTCCATCCGCCGTCAACGGTCACGACAGAACCATTGACGAAACTGGCATCGTCAGAAGCCAGAAAGAGTGCGACGGAAGCAATCTGGTCGGATGTTCCGAAGGCCGGATTAATGGCCATGCCGACGCCGGTTGTTTCCTGGCCAAATGTGCTGATGTTGCCCATTGACTGGGCGATATTGGTGGCGACAGCTCCTGGGGCGATTGCGTTGCAGCGGATACCTTTTTTTGCGTACATGAAGGCCGTGTTTTTGGTCAGTCCTATGACAGCATGTTTGGAAGCGACATAGGCCGCACCAGCACGACCTCCCTGGAGGCCGCCGATTGAGGCGATGTTGATGATATTGCCATGGCCGTGTTCCAGGAAATATTGGATGGCTTTACGGCTTGCATACATCGGGCCGTTGACATTGACGGCGAAGACACGGTCCCACCTCGCATTTGTGACTTCTCCGACCGGTTCGAAGCCGTCCATGATGCCGGCATTATTGATGAGGATATCCATTTTACCGAAGAAAGTGATTGCAGTGTCAATCATGGCATTTATGTCGGTTTCGATGGAGACATCGGTTTTGATGGCAGTTGCAGCGTCAGGGGGTTTCCGTGTTGATTTCATTTGCGACTTTTTCGGCACCTTCGAAGTTATAATCGGCAACGACCACTTTTGCGCCTTCTTTAGCAAACAGGCGACAGATGGCTTCGCCCATACCCGAAGCGCCTCCAGTTACAACAGCGACTTTGTTCATCAGTTTCATGTCGTTCTCCTCCTCATGCCTTGCTGGTCTAATTATATCACGACAGCGCTTACAAGTTTGAGGTGACGATCCACTCAAAATAAAAAATATAAAAAGCGATGGCATATTTCCACATTTCAGATAAAATAGAGTGATAATAAGGTGAGGAAAGGGTGTGGAGAGCAGAAGATGGCAAATTATCCATTCGACAAGGAGCGCAGCCTCCTGAAGACGGACGAATCGACCAGAATAACGATGTTGCTGCTGAATGTATTTCTGATCGTGACTGCCGTATCTTTGACAATCAGCTTCTACATCCTCGCCAATCTGGAAATCAATGAGGAACCGGTCGTTTCCGACATCATCATCGTACCTGAAGGCGCGCCGGAACGAGGAGTTAAGGCCTCAGAACTGTTGGAAGCAGGTTATTCCGAATCCGGCAAAATCATCGTTTCTCCGCTGCTTGTGGATGCCGAACTATTGCATCTGCAGCCCTACGGCGAACTTGGGATGATGGATGATGATATACTGGCGGATTACCAAGCGACCAGTACATGGACCAATGCCATATACAGTATCGCGTTGATGGAAGGAAATGATTTCGACACAGCGATTGTTGTGTCGAGCGATTATCACATGAACCGGGTCAAGTACAGCTTCGAGAAAGCTGCAAAAGGAAAGGATTTGACATTCATCTATGTGTCAGCTGGCGGTCCGTACGGCTTACCATGGATCGAAACCCAACTCGGGAGACGCCTGGCGCAGCATGAAATCTTTAAAACGATCGGTTATTGGCTAGGTTTGTATCATTTCATCGATATCGGCGAAGGCGGCTCTTAATGGGGAGTGCGTCTTTTTTTATGGTTCGGGGTACCTGATTTCCGGTAAGATGGTGGCTCGCCGGAGATTGGGTGTGGATTCACCAGCTCAATTCCGGCGAGGAAGGCTTGAGCGGAGAACAACGCATAATCATAGTTGTTTCCTCCGGCGAGGCAAACGTTCCCCGGAGCTGGAGAGCCCCTCCCCCGGATTTGTTCGCCGCAGTGTGATATTCGCTGATGATGCAAAGATCCACAAATTCCCTACAAATCCGCGCATTTGTATCCGTTTGCAATGATGTTATCCGCTTTTGCATTCTTGACGGTTATTCTTAGAAGAAAAGCCGCCAGGGTGCTATACTTTTTGGTATAGGAGGTGTCAGAATGCTCGTAGAAATTGTGATGGAGAATTTTTTTTCCTTTAAAGATGAGGCTACCTTTTCGATGGTCGCCAGCCCGATCGGCGAACACCCGGAGTCCGTCTATGGCAAAAACAATATCGCTGTGACAAAATTGGCGACGATCTATGGGGCGAATGCCAGCGGGAAAAGCAATCTGCTGAAGGCCATGAAGGTGATCCAGGAAGGCCTACTGTTGCAGAAGTGCTCATCCAGTGAATGGCTCGACCATATCGAACCGTTCCATCTGGATGCGCGCACCGAGAAAAAGGATACGATGTTGGAAGTAAGTTTTCTTTTGGACGGGAAGCTTTATCGCTATGGTTTTTTCGTCAACCGCAAACGGGTTACCGAAGAATTCCTTTACCTGGAAGGCGACGAGCAGAAGGATCTGTTTTTCCGGAATGCGACCGGACAGATCGCCGGTGGGGAATGGGCTGAAATGTTCCGCGACATCATTTTGGACGATACGCGTTTGGCCTTGTCTTCGTTGCTTTCCGCTCCTGAATCAGCTGAACATCCGGAACTGAAACTGTTCATAGAATGGTTCACGGAGATGCGCATCATCCTCGACACTTCGAAAATCGGATTGTCGATTTCGATGGCGAAGATGCACCTGTCAAAAGACAAGCATAATCTCTTGGCCTTGATTCAGGTGGCCGATCCGTCCATTCAGGATATTGTTGTTCACGAATTGGAAAATTCGCGCAATGGGAGGCCGGAACTTGCCTTTTTTGTCGTCAAGACACGGCGCAATGAAGCCGGGGAATCGGGGCTCCATTGCGAAAATTTCCGTTTCCAGGATACCGAATCGGCAGGGACGGTCAAGCTTTTGGCTTTGGCCGGTCCGATCATCGAGGCGCTCGAAAAAGGTGGACTGTTGATGGTCGATGAAATGGATACGCAATTCCACACTTTGATGACGCGCTACGTGCTGGAACTTTTTTCCGGCGACGTCAACGATAAGGGGGCGCAGATGATATACTCGACGCACGATATCACGAACCTTTCCAGCAACCTTTTCCGTAGGGATCAAGTCTGGTTCGTGGAAAAGGACACGTACAGCGCTAGCCACCTGACTTCCTTGGTTGAATATCGTTTTGATGACGAGGAAAGGAAGAATAGTTTTGAATTTTACCGCAACTACCTGAACGGCAAATATGGGGCAATCCCATTTCCTCGGCCGTTGGATTGGTGGGTCGACAATGGAAAATAGAAGAAGAGAACACAAGAAAAAATTTGAACGGCCGGTCGGAACGAAAAGGCCGGAAAAAACTTTCCTGATTCTTTGCGAAGGCACCAAGACCGAGCCGAACTACTTCCGCAGTTTTCACGTCATCTCTGCGCAGGTCGAAATCGTCGGGACGGCGATGAACACGATGTCTTTAGTCAACCATGCACGAGAGGTCGTCAAGGGTCGACCGGACGAATATGATGAAATTTGGCTGGTATTCGATAAGGATTCATTTGACCGGGATATTTTCAATGAAGCCGTCTTTTTCTGTGAAACGCATTACCGGGAAGGTTTCCGTGCCGCCTACAGCAATGAAGCTTTCGAAATCTGGTATCTGCTGCATTTTGAGCTGATCAAAAAATCGATTTCACGTTTCCATTATCCTGATATGCTGTCGAAACGACTGGGATTTTTCTACAAAAAAAATCATCCGCACATGTACAACGTATTATTATCAAGGCAGCCAGCCGCCATCCAGAACGCCAAGAAACTTTATAGTCAGCGCTCGTCGTCGCCAGCTAGGGACAACCCGTCCACGACCGTTTTCATGCTGGTCGAGGAGCTGAACAAGCATCTGAGGAAATAATTTAAAAAATTTTAAAAATAAAAAAAGTTGGCGCGTATTTTTGCGGATAATACCAGTGTAGGTCTTATCAAGCAGCAAAGGCCACTTAACAAGACGAGAAGGGATTGATTGCATATGTTCATGACACCGGTATTGGGAATGGATTTCTTGGAGGATAAGAAAGGGGTCGTCATTCATTTTGTCGAAGACGACACATTAGCGGAGGAGTATCTGTTCGAAACAACCGATGAGGCAGCCGCGTTTTTCAGAAGCTGCCAAAACTTGTGCGAGGAGGTCAAAGAGGAACCGCTAGAGGTCCAATATGCCCTTATCAGAGAGTTTTTGGATCTGGACATCGGCAAATTCAACTACGAACGCGCTTATTATTGATGGAAACCACAAAAGAAGGCCAGCCCCGGCATGATTCGGGGCTGGCCTTCTTTTTCTGGCGCCGGAATCGGCGCCCTCAGCTCCGGCGAGGGGTCGGATCGCCGGAGGTCACCGGTAATGATGGGCTTCATCTTCGACGAAGCCTGCCTCATCGGAGCAGGAATCAAAAATGTGGACTGAACTGCGGCGAAGCCTGCGTTCCCCGGAGCAGACCATTCCCGGCGGTAGGCAGGCTCAGTACTGGCGCACCTTCAATTGCTGTCCAATCAAGATCAGATCACCCGACAGCTGGTTCAGCTGCTTCAGCGTCGCTGGGGTCGTTCCATACTTGCGCGACAAGCCCCAAAGCGTTTCACCTTTCACGACGCGGTGGAGCAGGAACGTGCCGGGCGCGCTCGCAAGGGGAGGCAACGCAGAGAGTCCGGCTTCGATGTCCTGACGGAACCGGGTCTGCGAGATACCCCAGCTCGCGAGGTAGCCATCCGGATCGTTATGGTTCGTCCCGCCGACATTTTTGGAAACCCAGGAATGGGTTTTGATGCCTTTGTCATGTACGCTCGCTCCGCTGTTCAGCGTGCAGGGAATGCCTGCTTCCAGCGCCAATTTCTGCAGCAGCCAGACGTAGGCTTTGTAGTCCTGTTCAAAGATGGGGCGACTGCTTGTCCGAGCCAGCTCGACTTGGGCATAGGCATAACCGTTCGCTTTCGGGCCGACACCCCATTGGACTTTGCCCGTGTTGGCGATCTGGATTATTTTCCCGCCTCCGCCGACCCAGTGTGACACAAAGGCGTTCTGCCAGTTGCGCTGCATGTAGCTGACTTCGTTCTCGAGGCTGTTGCGGCCGACGTTGTTCGGGTTGCCGGACTCATGGGCGATGACCAGGTTGTTGGCGGTGAGAGGATTCTGATAGATGGAAAAGATCCGTTTTTCGATAGTGTAGTTCATGGTGTTCCTCCTCGTGTGTGTTCTCGATGGGATAAGCGACAAAAAAAGGGTGCCTCTGAATGAGACACCCTAGGCGTTGTTGATGAATACTTAAGCTGTAGCAGTCCAAGCGGCTTGTCCTGCTTTTCTGATTTTTATTCGGCTTCGGCGATCAGGTCGGTGATGGTGCGTTCCACGTAGCGAGCGCTGTTGACTGCCGTGAAGGGGTTGATCCCTTTCACTTCGAACGCGTTCAAGCCGATGATGGCATCCATTGCCGGTTGCAGTTCAGCCGATGTCAAGCCGCTTTTCGGGTTCTTGACACTCAAGCTGCGGGTTTTCCCGTCGGCTGTCAAAAATTTCAATTCCAAGGTTACTGTTGTCGTCATGTTCATTTCCTCCTAGATGTCTGATGGGTAGTGATTATCGAGCTGCTTTCGGTTGGCTTAGGCGATGGAGTAGCGGTTCTTTTCGACTACGACTGCGTAGGCTGCAGGCAGATCGACGAGACCGGATACGGCTGTTTGGAAGGATTGGACCTGTTCAGCAGTGACGCCTGGTTTCAGGTTCGCGAATGACTGTTTGACTTCCTTCTCGTTTGCAAAATCATTGAAATAAAGCTCGATGTTTCCTTCTTCGTATTGTTTCACCATTTGGCATTCCTCCATTTTCTTTTCTGGTAAGTGTCATGACTGCTTACACCAATAACGACGAAGGGGGATAGGTGATGTGTAACCCCGTCTGTCAGACCTTCAGAAAAGTGCTGGCTTTGGTTTGGATGTGGCGTCTTCTTTTGTAGATCGTTTTGCGCGAAATCTTTTGTTTCTTGGCGATTTCGGTGATGTTCAGTCCCTCCAGCGCGTCCCGCAAATAGGCGTTCTCCTCGACTGTCAGACAGGCGCAAAGGCGTTGCAGAAGATCTTCTTGCTCCAGTTGGTCTTCAAACGAGGCAGCATTGGGGATTTCCTCCAGCTCCTCTTCGGAAAGGTAGGCTTCGCGGCTTTCTTTTTTCCGGTCCTTGCGGATTTGGTCCAGGAAAGTCCAGTGGATTTTTTGTTTGGCATAGCTGACGAACAGAAAGCTGTTCTCGGTTGCGAGCGCGTCCTTCAGGCAAGTTTCGTAAGTGTCAAAAAGGGTGATCAGCCCTAATTGGTAGAAATCGTCGTAGTCGTTGTGGTCCGGGTACCGATTGATTTTTTTCAGACAATGATGGATGACACCCGCGTAAAGCTCGCTCAAAAGGGTGGCGGCTTCATCGGTGCAGATTCTTTTTTTGATATTCATGTTTTTGCCTCCGTTATGTAGTGGATGGCGTGATGCAGGGGATTTCCCTGTGCATGCTCATCACGGCCCGGCAAGCTTGCTGATGCCCATATTAGCGGTCCGGAGGCAAAATGGTCAAAACGGCAAATGCGGCAAAAAAAACGACAAAAACGAATCAACTCTCAAATTTGGACATTTTTGTGTCGATAACGGATAAAATGTAAGCGTTCTTGTATCATTCGAATGCAAAGTAGTATATATTTTTATTAAACATTCCTAGTTGGGGGGATTTTATGGAAAATATGGCAAATCGCAATTCTCAAAAGAAGCCGGATCGGCAAGCGGATAACCAAATAACCGAAAAATTCAGTAAGCCGATTGCCGCTCAATCCTCGGCAGAGTGGCTTGCTGAACAACGCCTGAATGACTTGGCGGCGACAAAAAATTCAGGCCGAGCACTTGATCCGGCGACGTTGGAAACAATCATTTCGCATCTGCGCACCTCATTGAAGGAGTCGGTTTCGCAAACCAGCCAGAAAAAAGATGCGCCGGAACCTTTCCTTGTCCTACTTGATCCGGAGAGTATCCAAATCTATCTGGAAAAGGCTTGGCCTCTGGATCGTTTTGTGCTGGACAACAGCTTTCTCTACTTGCTTAGCCTGGACCCCAAGCTGCACCGGACCGATTTCAAGACGCTCATCTTCTTCAAGGACGGCCGGCTCATCAAGACGCGCGAAAACAGCAACAATGTGATGTATTCCTTATTCGAACTGATTGGCTTCAACTATGATTTCATCCGGGGCATCTCCACCCGGGTCAGCGGCAAAGACAGCCATTGCGTACCTTATGTTTTCGGGAGGTATTCTTTTTTGCCGTTGAGCGGTCCGACCCGCCAGCAGAGTTCCTGGATCAACCTTTCGAAGGTGCAGCGCTATCGAGCGCTGAAAGGGGAGAAAGGGGTGGAAGTCCATTGCGTCAATCAGCATGTCATCCAACTGCCGGTGCGCCCGCAATTCTTCGCCGAAAAGGTCAAACAAGCCGATCAGGCCATCCATCGCCAAGAGCACCTTTTGCGCAACGTCTTGAAGAACTTCGATTACGTCGATGGGAGGAAAGAGGAGCGTGAAAACAATCTGTTGGGGAATGCTTTCCGTGCGCACACTGATCGTATTTCGCTGATCTCGATGGAAGATTACATCCGGATTTTTCAATTTTCCTTTGCAGAAACGGCTTTGAAGCATCCTTCGTTGCGTGACAATCCAGTGACGGACGAAGCGTTGCAGCTCTTAAGGGAGAATCTTTACGACGATCTGCCCCACCTCAGGAACACGGTGCGCTAGCCAGCCGCACAGATTTTTGATTTACTCGCTATGACAACGGCTATCATTTGTGATTCAGGTGGAAGTATTTTACAATGAATGCAAAGAACACATCTTCAGTAATGGGAGGAATCGTTATGGACAAGAGAATCGAAGGTACCTTTGCTAATCAGGAAATGCTGATCGATGAAATCACGCATTTGATCAAGCATGAGGGCTATGCACCTGAGCAATTGCTGGTCATCACCCGCAACGGCAAGAGCAATTTCATCACGGAGGAGACGGCGGTGCAGGTCATCATAACCGGAGAAGACCGCGAGGAAGATTCCTTATGGGACAAGATCGTAAAATTCTTTACGGTTGATTTGGACGAAGAAGAGGAAGAAGCGATTTTCGAACGCTATGGCATTGACGAGGATACGTACGAACGGTTTGAGGATGCGTTGGATGATGGGGAATTGCTGCTGCTGATCGACGATGCGGCTCCGATCAATGATGAGCATTCTGAATTTCTCGTGCGCGACGGCATTCTGCCTGACGAAAAAGTCGTCCCTGTCGAAGCAGTCACAGCTGCTACCGCTTCGAAACCGGATTGGATAGCTGCCGACAGCGAAGAAGTTGGCGATGTGCCGGCTCATTCCATCGAAGCCGCGAAGAAACGGGAAGGCACCGAAGCTGAAGTTGCGGCGCCGACTCAACCTGCTGATGTGACCGATGACATCACCGGCCAACCGATCGAAGCGGAAACGGTAGCTGATCCTGCAATGGCGGAAGAGAGTCACCATTTGCCTGAAATGCAGTTCGACAAAGACGATTCCCTTCCAGAAGTGAATGAAGAGAAGGGACAGTTTTCCAAAGACCCGTTCGGAGGCGACACTGTCGTTCCCGAAGCCGGCGAAGATTCAGAAGATATCGAGCCTGATTATGACGAGACGGACAAACCAAAACCGGCTCTGTGATTGATTAAAACACCAAAGGCTGCCTCTTTTTTTCGAGGCAGCCTTTGGTGTTTTTGTGCGTTTTGCCGCGGCCGAAACTATATGGGCCACTTCCGTTCCAAGAAATAATTTCGAACATACGTTTTGTTCCTTTTGTGTTTTGCATGTATAATAGCAAGTGAGATTCGCCGAAAGGATGTAGAACATGGATCATACCGAAGAACAGGCTGAAAAATTGCCTGTCGTAACAAAAATAACTGTCCAGAAAAAACGCAAGGACCGTTTCAACGTCTTCATTGACGGGGAGTACGCCTTTCCGATATCAGAAGCCGTGCTCATAAAGGTTGGCTTGCATAAAGGGATGACGCTGACGAAAGAGCGCAGCGCCGAAATCGAGAAGGAAAATTACGATTACATGGCTTACACGACGGCCGTCAATTACTTGTCCTACAGTCTGCGCAGCGAAAAAGAGGTCCGCAAAAAACTGCACGATGAAGAAATCAGCCCGGACGCGATCGAACGTGCGCTGACGAGGCTGGTGGATCAGAATTACGTCAATGACCGTATCTATGGCGAAAGCTACACGCGCACGGCGGCTAACCTGAACCTGAAGGGACCGCAACTCATCGCCAACGAACTGAAAGGAAAGGGCTTGTCGGAAGAAGACATCGCCATTTCCCTGCAACAATATCCGCATGCGTTGCAGTTGGAAAATGCCCAAACGATTGCTGAGAAGCAACTGCGCAAACAAAGCCGGGTTTCTTCGCATGAAGCAGCTTCAAAAATCCGTCTCCATCTGCATCAGAAAGGCTATCCTTCCGACATCGTCCTGGAAGTTATGGGAGAGATCGAAACGAAGAAAGAGGAAGAGGATGAAATGGCCGCATTGCGTCTGCAAGGGGACAAGCTTTGGCGCCGTTATGAGCGCAAAGCGAAAGGCCGTGAGCTGCAGCAAAAAGTGAGATCGGGCCTTTACCAAAAAGGCTACCAGGGAGACATGATCTCCGCCTATATCGAAGAAAAGGAACAGGAAGCAGAATAATGACAAAATCGGAACATACAAAAATATTCAAAGCAGCCGGCATCGAAATGTGGTCGGCCGAGAAAATACAGGCTTTCCGCAAAGCGCTGTTGGACTGGTACGACAAAGAGAAACGCGATCTGCCTTGGCGCCGGACGAGCGATCCCTACAGCATCTGGGTTTCGGAAATCATGCTGCAGCAGACACGGGTGGATACGGTCATCCCGTATTATCATAATTTCCTGGATAAATTCCCGGACATCGCAGCGCTGGCGGCAGCTCCGGAAGACGCGATCCTGAAGGCGTGGGAAGGGCTGGGTTATTATTCTCGTGTCAAGAACATGCAGAAAGCGGCGCAACAGATCGTCGCCGAATACGGCGGTGTTTTCCCGGAAGATCCCCAGGAAATCGCGAAGCTGAAGGGAATCGGTCCGTATACGGCAGGAGCTGTCTCCAGTATCGCCTTCCAGATACCCGAGCCGGCAGTCGATGGCAACGTCATGCGGGTCATGAGCCGGTTGTTTGAAATCGATGCCGATATCGCCAAACCAGCCAGCCGGAAAATTTTTGAGGCGGTCGTGCGCGAACTGATCGACCCGGAGCGGCCGGGCGACTTCAACCAAGCCTTGATGGATCTGGGCTCGAGCATCTGTTCGCCGCTGAATCCGCAGCCTGAAATCAGCCCGATCAAGGCCTTCAATGCCGCCTACAAAAATGGAACGATGCATCTTTACCCGGTCAAAAGCAAAGCGAAAAGGCCGGTACCGATGAATCTGCAGGGTATCATCCTGCAAAACAAGGAAAAGCAGTTCCTTTTGGAGAAGCGTCCGAGCAGCGGGCTACTGGCGGATTTTTGGACGTTTCCGTTGATTCAACTGGATCTCGATGCGATACCCGGAACAGTGGCTGCGGAACCAGAATCGGCGGTCAGCATCCAGACGGAACTGCTGGTTGCGGAGGAATTCCAGAAGTTGACAGAAACTGCAAACAAATCCGACAAAAAGCTGCCCTCTTTTAACCAGATCGAAGCGAAGCTTTCCGAAGTTGTGGCTGAGAAATACGGCTTGAAGCCGGTCTGGTTGAAGGCGGAAACCGGATCGGTCAATCATGTTTTCAGTCATATAAAATGGCACATCACCGGCTATTACGGACGCGTATTAACGAAAGAGGATAGCCGTTTACCCGAACAATGCCGTTGGGTCAGCGAAAATGATTTTGCCGATTATGCATTCCCGGTGCCGCAGCAAAAAATGTGGCAACAATTCAAGCAACAGACCCGAAAAGAATTTGGCTTATAATTGCTAAAATTTCGCAATCCATTTCCATTCTATGATATACTGTTCAATGAACTGAAAGTTGAGAGTTCCGCCGAAATGATTTCCGGCGAGGGCTCAAATAGTTGAAGAAAGTTGGGCACCGTGATGCATAATCCTCGGGAGGGAGAATTCATCACCATAAAGAGTTATAAGCATGACGGCAGCCTGCATCGAACGTGGCGTGACACCATGGTATTAAAAACTAGTGACCAATCCATAATCGGCTGTAATGATCACACCTTAGTAACGGAAGCAGATGGGCGTCGCTGGGTCACCAGAGAGCCTGCATTGTTGTATTACCATAAACATTATTGGTTCAACATCGTCACCATGATCCGCCAAAAGGGTGTCTCCTACTATTGCAATCTGGCATCGCCTTATGTGATCGACCAGGAAGCACTGAAGTACATCGATTATGACCTGGACATTAAAGTTTTTCCTGATGGTGAAAAACGTTTGCTTGATGTAGATGAGTATGAATTGCATCGCAATCGCATGAATTACCCAAAAGAGATCGACCATATCCTGAAGGAGAACGTTAAGATTTTGGTGAGCTGGATCAACGAAGAAAAAGGTCCATTTTCCAAAGAATACGTCGACCTATGGTATGAGCGGTACTGTCAGCTGTCGCATAATCAGCAAAACTCGTGATGAATCCAAATTATAAAAAACCAGTCGAGCTTAATGATCGGCTGGTTTTTTATCGAAATATCCGCCTGTCCGAAAAAATACCGTGCATTAACACAACCGTTATATTATGATAAATATATCTGTAATATAGAGTCAATATTTGAAATACGATTAAAATATTGGAGGAATCAGAATGAAAAAAAGGGAAATAGTGCTTGTTTCCATCATGGGTATCCTTACGATTGCCATTGTTCTTTTTGGATATAAATACGCGGCCGCTAAAAAAGAGGCATTATTGAATGAAGGTGAGAAACAAACGGAAACTGTTGCGGAAACAGCTTCTTCCCAGGAGTCTATAGTCGCAGAGAGTGACACATCCGAAGCTTATGCGCAGTTCTTGGCCGCGTTTGCGGAGAACCGAAACAGCGCGCCGGTCATCGATTATCTGCAATATGTTCATCATCATACGAAGGAAGTCAATGTCGTCTTTTTCGGTGACGTGGCGGCAGATGCAGCTTGGGCCAAGTCCGCCATTGCCGGTATTCAGACAGACTTTCCGCTAGAAAACCTGTCGACTTCTTTCTTCAGCTACCCTTCTGATAGCAGCTCGGTTTATCTGAGTAGCCAGTATGTTCAGGAAATGGTCGCCAGCAATCCGGATGTCATTTTTTACACGATCCCGACGAAAACCGATCAAGTGGTTGATATCAGTTTGGTGGATTCAACGCAAAACATCTACAAGATTTATGATGAAATCAGGGCTGCTTTGCCTAATACGCTGATCGTCTTGGTGACGCCACCTCCGGCAGAGTCCAAAATGGCTGATTGGAATTCACGTTCCTTGGATTATCGGAACTATACCAATAATCTGGTGGAAGAAAATGCAGCTTTCACTGTTCCGTTGTATGACCTGCATGCAGATTTCTTAGCTGAGTTGACGAACCGCAGCGAAACGTTGGCCAACTATATGGATGCAGCCGGTTTGGAATTGAACGAAGCCGGACAGCAACTTTATGGAGAACTCTTTGCCAACAGCCTACGAACAAAAATAGTCGATACTACGGCCGGTCTGTATGTTGAAGGTGAAAAACCTGCCTACACACCTATTGCTCCATCATTGGTCGTTCCGGTGGCGCCAGTCACTGTAATCGAGGAGCCAGTTATCGAAGAGGAAGTGTACGAAGCACCGGTTTATCAAGTGCCGACCTACGTTGCGCCAACTTATGATTATGTTGAGCCTAATCCGACTACACCTTTGCCGAGTGCGCCAGATAATTCAATTTCTTCTGAGAACATCAATGGAACTGGAGGAAATGCAGATCAGGAAATTGATGGTGGTTTGTCGGAATAGCCGGATGATCTGCTGATTCTTTTTTGACAGTGATCGGACGACTGAACGTTTTCAGCAAATCATCACCAATAAATCACAGAATATAAAGCTCGCATGTATCGGATTGTCCGGTATATGCGAGCTTTTTTAGTGATTTTTTCGTATTATCGGCCACAATAAAGCGGATAAGTCAATCTGCCAGCATCTGGACTTCACAAATTATCTGAGTTAGGATAACACAAAAACATTATTGCTTTTACTTCCGGAGATACTCTTCGGAATATTGATATTATCATGTTTTTGATGTATAATTATGGCATGAACAAAAGATGTAAGCGTTTTATGGGAAGGTGTTCTGTGTAGGTCGAAGATTATGTATTTCACAAACATGCAGGCAAATTTGGAGGCCGCTGCACAATAGACAGCTGCTTAAACGCAATTTCACCAGAAAAAAGATTTTTCGGAGGTAATGTCATGTACATACAAGTTGATGAACGGAAACGGACTGACGTTCCATCGACTACTTGTTATCAATACGACTTAGATAATTTAGATGATCCACTAGAGCAATTTGTGCAGTCGCCTGTTTTTGATAAAAAGTATTCATTTGATGGAGAATTGGGGGCAATTTATACACCGCAGAGGACTATTCTGCGGTTGTGGGCTCCGACCGCGCTCAGTGTAGAAGTAATTGTTTATGAAAGTCTGTACCGCAAAGAGAAGAAAAGACACACGATGGGGAAAGGCGGAAGAGGGACTCACGAACTCATTATGATTGGGGACTATGCAGGGACCGCATACAAATATGCGATTACTTTCCCGGATGGCAAAGTCGTCGAAACGGTCGATCCCTATAGTTACGCGACAACCGCAAACGGAGAACGTTCCGTTATTTTGGATATATTCAATACCAATCCAAAAAAATGGGGACCCCGATTGGAACCAATCGCTTCACCAGTCGACGCCATTATTTATGAATTACATATTCGTGACTTTACGATTTCCCCAACAAGCGGAGTTACAAACAAAGGTAAATTCTTGGGAGTGGTCGAGGAAGGGACATTATCCGTGAATGGCGATAGGACAGGTTTGGATTATCTGAAAGAACTGGGTGTATCCCATGTCCAAATTTTGCCGATGGCCGATTTTTCCACAGTCAATGAGTTGAAACCGTTGGAACAATACAACTGGGGTTATGATCCGCAGAACTTCAATGTTCCGGAAGGATCCTATGCCACCAATCCCTATCAGCCGGAAGTTCGCATCCTGGAAATGAAGGAAATGATCCAAGGCTTGCACGATGCGGGAATCCGTGTCATCATGGACGTCGTTTACAATCACGTCTATTTACCGAAACTGCATGCTTTGGAAAAAACTGTGCCAGGTTATTATTTCCGAAAAAATGCTGATGGAACGCTATCCAATGGGACGGGTGTCGGTAACGATACCGCTTCGGAGCGTTATATGATGCGCAAATACATCATCGACAGCATCACTTATTGGGCGAAGAACTTCCACATGGACGGATTCCGCTTTGATCTGATGGGAATCCATGATGTCGAAACGATGAATGAAATCCGTATCGCTTTGGATGCAATCGATCCTTCCATCATCATTCTCGGTGAAGGGTGGAATCTGAACACCAATCTGCCTCCTTCCGAAAAGGCTGTCCAACAGAATGCGGACCGCATGCCCGGTGTGGCTCATTTCAATGATGCGTTGCGTGAAGCAATCAAAGGTTCCGACTTCAACAGCGGGAACGATACCGGCTTTGTCACCGGCAAACCGTTCATGGAAGGCTGGATCGCCACAAATCTGCAAGGCGGAGCGTACTACCCCGCTAGCCGAGGCAACTACAAGACTCCAGCCCAGATGGTGCAATATGTGGAGGCTCACGACAATTTGACGCTTTATGACAAATTGAAGATTTCGCTGCCATGGGATGATGAAGGTTCCCGTATGCGGCGCCATCTTTTGGCAAGCAGCTTCGTTCTGCTGAGCCAAGGCATCCCGTTCATTCATGCAGGGCAAGAGTTCATGCGCACAAAGAACGGGCTGGAGAACAGCTACAATGCTCCGGATTCGATCAACCGCATGGATTGGCACCGTCGTTCTGAAATGAAACAGGCTGTGGATTACATGAAAGGCTTGATCGCGTTGCGCAAGCACGAGCCGTTATTCCGCTTGCGGACCATTGATGAAGTCAAGGAGCACATGAATATAGTCAAAGCAGACTATCAAATCGTTGTGTATCAGTTGGAGGACACGGAAAAGTTATACTACGTCATTTTCAATGGCCAGACGAATGCTATCGATTTTGATGTTGAAGCCGGAGACTATCGAGTGTTAATCGAAGACGGCAAAGCGAACTTGGATGAACCGAGAATAGTCGAAGGACTATCCCGCATCCGGGTGGAATACCTCTCCGTTACAGTGCTTGTAAAAAATAAATGATGGTAGTCCGGGCGGTCGTCTCACTTGAGGCGGCCGTTTTTTGGTATGCAGGAACTGCCCGGAGCTGTCCTCCGGGGAGGACGGCTTGAACGGAGGACAGCGTTCGAAACTGAGCCCATCTCCGGCCAGCGGGTGGTCGCCGGAGATGGGCCACCGAATCTGCGATGAACTCCGGCGGTCCAGGTCTTGGCCGGAGTTGGTGATCAGGCGCCGGCCTGATTGCTGTTCTATGCAACATTTTTCATTCTGCTTTATGCAAGATTGTCACATCCTAAAGCATTTTTTGGTACAATGAATAGGCAAATACATCGAATGAAAATGATGGGGTGGGTTCACTGATGATAAAAATGATAGCAATCGATATCGACGGCACGTTGGTCAACGGCCAGAAAGTGATGACGCAAAAAGTGAAAGAGACGATCCAAGAGGCAATGCGTCGAGGTATCAAAATCGTACTATGCACAGGCCGTCCGCCTGCGGGCATCAAGCCTTACGCGGACGAACTGGGATTTGGCGAACATGAGGACTACATCATCGCACAGAATGGCGCCTATATTCTGCGCGCGGACACGAATGAAACGGTCTACAAAAAGACCTTGACGCTTGCTGAGGTGCAGGAAATTTACGAGTTCGGAAAAGGGTTTTCTGCCGGCACGCTGTTGGTCGGGGAGCACCATTACTACAGTCTGGAAGATGAAGTGACGGAATCGATGCAGAAGGATGCCACCATCGTCAACATGGACATCAGCGTATTGGATCCCAAAGCGGTAACCGAAGAGATGGGCTTGATGAAGATCCTTTACATCGGCGAACCGAGCGAGGTGGATGTCATTGATTCGGCCATTCCAGTCAAGATGCGTGATGACTTCTATATCGTCCGTAGCCAGGATTTCCTTATGGAAGTAATGGAGAAGAGCTCAAATAAAGGCACTGCGTTGACTAAATTGGCGGACCATCTGGGGATCGCGATGGAGGAAGTAATGGCGCTGGGCGACGGCGAGAACGATTATGAAATGATCCAAGTTGCCGGTCTGGGTGTCGTGATGTCCAACGGAACCGATAATCTGAAGAGCATTGCCAATGAAATCACCTTATCCAACGAAGAAGACGGCGTGGCCCATGCCATCGAGAAGTGGGCTTTCCAAAGCTAGATCCAAAAATGTTTTCAGAATATAAAAGAGGCGCGCAGTCGACAAGAAAATACTCTTGGTCGATTGCACGCCTCTTTCTTGCTGTCCCTAAAAAAGTTGGCCGACTCTTTAGTGGATGATGTCTTCGATATTATTGATGTTTTTTGATTTATTGCCCGGAGTCGCTTTGTAGCTTCGGACCAGTTTGTTGAAGTGAACCAGATCGTCTTCGTACGCCAGGATGGCACTCATCAGGTGGATGATGCCGTAGCTTTCGGAACTGCTGTACTTGCCGAAATCACTTTCTTCTTGGGCGCGCTGGAAAAAGACATCCATCATTGCGTGGCGTTGGGCTTTATCTGCTTCAAAGAAATTGACTTGATTGGCCCGAACGCGTCCGCTGAATTTCAGCATGATCTGTTCATGGCCGCTCATTAAGGTTTCCAAGCGTTCACGGATCATGATGCGCATTTCGACAGGAAACTGATAGAAAACATTTTCGTAATCGTGGAGCACTTCCAGGACGTGGAAGGCGGAGCGTGTCGTTTGGATCATTTTGCGGTAGACGACCAGCATTTTTTTGTTCTGATATTTATTTTGTTTGTTGAACAGGCCGCTTTCGGTCAAGTATTGATAAAGATTGTCCATTTTTTTGAGCTGCGTGCGCGCCCATTTCAGATCGTTGTTCATGATGGAGTATTCGGTATTCTTGCGCAAACCGGCACGGATCCAAATCAGAAATTCGGTAGTGGCATAGTCCACCGTGTGGTACAGGCGTTCGTCGTATCGCGGTGGGGCGACGAATGTATTGACCAAAAAAGCAATGATGACGCCGACGAATGTCTCCAATACGCGATAGGTGGCACTTAACATCAAATTGTCATCCGTGCCGACCATAATAACGATCAACGTCACGATCGACAACCCGATCACGTCTTCGAGCTTGAGGGCATTCAGGATGGCAATCAACAACATCACTGAAATACCGAGCAGATAGATGTTGTATCCCAAGGTCATGACGACGAAAACGGCTACCAAGCCACCGATTGTATTGGCCATGATTCGGCTTTTCAAGTTGGTGTAAGAACGGCCAAGTGAAGGTTGGGTGGAATAAATGGCTGCGATGCCTGCGATGACGCCTCCGCCTTCGAATCCGAAGTATTGGGCGACAATCATTGCTAATGCGACGGCGAGACCCGTTTTAAAGGTGCGGGCGCCAAGTTTCATATAGATTCAGCTCCAAGTCGATAAATGATGTAAAAAAAAATAATCCAAATTAAGAATATACTAATCCCGTGGCCATGTAAAGGTCGACAGGATGGTTGTTTGAAAACTGCCGTTCTGGATTCGTTTCCATCTGCGACATGATAATAAAAAGTAAGGAATTTTTTGAATGTTAAGGGCTTATGTATTGCTATTTTCGGCAAATCGATATATGATGAACTCAGCTAAATGTAAATTATAATGACTATCATATACAAGTGATTCCAGAAGAGGGGGGATACACCATGCACCATACAATCGTAAATGATTCAATCGAGAAAATGAAAAATGCAAATATCCGAATTACACCACAACGTTACGCGATTTTGGAATATTTGGTCGAGTCCAGGATGCATCCGACAGCGGATGATATCTACAAAGCGTTGGCCGATCGTTTTCCCAACATGAGTGCTGCCACTGTCTACAACAACTTGAGACTTTTCGTAAAAATCGGCTTCGTGAAGGAATTGGCATACGGAGATGCTTCGAGCCGTTTTGACTTCAGTAACACGCAACATTATCACGCAATCTGTGAAAGTTGCGGGAAAATCGTCGATCTCTATTATCCGGTATTGGATGATGTGGAGATGGTTGCCGAAAATTTGACCGGTTTCCAAGTCGGCCATCACCGCATGGAAGTCTATGGCATTTGTCCTGAATGTCAGGAAAATGGGATCCAAAAAGAAGATATTGCTGACGGAGCGGAAGCTGCCGGGCATCATCACCATCATTAATAGTCAAGAGCTCTTCCTCAGGTTTTCCGGGGAAGAGCTCTTTTTGCATAGTAAACGAAACCCCTAAGCGAGTGAGCAGCTCAGGGGTTTTGTTTTGGTTGTTTTCAGTTTTCTTTCGGTTTGCTCATGGCGATGGATTTGTCGATAGTTGTCTGGACTGCTGAGATGACAGCGGATCGGAATCCGTTTTTCTCCAATTCGGCAACGGCTTCGATCGTCGTTCCGCCCGGGGAGCAGACCATATCCTTCAGTTCGCCTGGGTGTTTGCCGGTTTCCAGAACCATTTTTGCGGATCCGAGAACAGCTTGTGCCGCAAATTTATAGGCTTGTTGGCGGGGCATTCCGCCGCGTACGGCACCATCCGCCAATGACTCGATGAACATGAAGACCAAGGCCGGGGATGAACCGCTGACGCCCGTCACTGCGTCCATCATGTATTCCGAAACCATTTCGCTGCGGCCGAAGCTGTCGAAGATGTTTTTGACATCCGTCAGCTCAGCGACGTTCACCAATTCGTTGGCGCAGATGCCGGTCATGCCTTCGCCTACTAAAGCAGGGGTGTTCGGCATGGCGCGGACCACTTTGACTTTGCGGCCGAAGCGTTCTTCGATGTCACTCAAGCTTTTTCCGGCTGCAATCGTGACGATGACTACGTTCTCTTTGATGGATGTTTTGATTTCATCGATGACGACAGTGTAGACATTCGGTTTGACGGCCAAAAAGAGGATATCCGACTCGACTGCCACCTGTCTGTTGTCGGCCGCGATGCGGATGCCGTGTTGCTCCTTCAGTGCTTGCAGGCTTTCGTTATCTTGGCTGGATACGATGACTTGGTTAGGTGCGACAAGTGCAGAACCGACAAGCCCGCCGATGATGGCTCCGCCCATATTCCCGCTGCCGATAAATCCGATTGTTTTTTTCATGGATGAGGACTCCTTTTGGATGATGAGTAAGTTCGTTTGATTTCCTTAATTTTATCATTATAACAAGAAAAAAGGGAAATCGTACAGAAAATGATGGAATTCTGCAAAGTATGGGCATCATCACATCCTGTGATTTGTTTTTATTAGGCCTTTTGGGTAAGCTTAAGGTAAGTATTGTTCCAACGAATAATGATGGCTAGCTTCACGGGTTAGTCTGAACGAACCATTGAAGCTAGCCATCACGAAAGTGAGGTTTTTGGTATGGGTAATGTGCGTGAGTGGTGGCATGGATTGATTGTGTATCAAGTGTATCCGATGAGTTTTCAGGACTCCAACGGGGATGGTATCGGGGATATCCGCGGTGTTATCAATCGTTTGGATTATATTCAAAATTTGGGCGTCAACATGATTTGGCTGAATCCAATCTTCAAATCGCCGAAAGTCGATAATGGCTATGATATTTCCGACTTCCTCGAAATCGATCCGATTTTCGGGACGATGGCTCAGGTTGAAGAGTTGATTCTCGAAGCGCATAAACGCGGCATCAAAGTCATTTTCGATTTCGTGATGAATCACACTTCGGAACAGCATCCGTGGTTCCAGGAAGCCTTAAAGGGGAAAGATAATCCGTACCGCGATTATTATATCTGGGCAGACGGCAAAAAAGGCGGGCAGGATCTGCCTAATAATTGGGAATCTTTTTTCACCGGAACTGTTTGGGAAAAGGAACCATCAGGTGACCAATATTATTTCCATCTGTTCGCGAAAGAAATGCCGGATCTGAATTGGGCCAATCCGGAAGTGCGGCGCGCAATGGTCGATATCGCCTTTTTCTGGCTCGATAAGGGAGTCGATGGTTTCCGACTGGATGCTTTTATCCATCTGCAAAAGGAAGAAGGTTTCCCGGATGTGGAAGGGCTGGACGAAGGGGAAATCGGATTGGCTGAGAATTATTACGCCAATCTTCCAAAAATCAATGAATACATGAAATTCTTCACCTCGACTCTACGGGAACGCTATCCGGATACGTTCATCGTCGGGGAGGCAGCTTCGGCAACCGTCGAGCTGGCGCGTTCCTATACCGATCCCGTTCTCGGCGGCTGCGACACGGTCATCACTTTCCGTTATTTCACGATGGATGAAAAATCGAAAGATCCGCGCCTTTCCTCGAATATGCAAAAGACGAAGCTGCTGTACGGCGCCTTCAAGAAAAATCTTCAGGAGTGGCAGAAAGTCATGGCGGATGTAGGCGGTCCGACGCTCTATTGGAACAACCACGATATGGCTCGGGTCGTTTCCCGGATTGGGGACGACAGCAAGCACCGCGATAACAGCGCGAAAATGCTGGCGGCTCTGATGTATCTTCAGAAAGGCATTCCTTTCATCCTGAATGGGGAGGAGCTTGGGATGAAAAATCTATTTTTGAACGACATCAAAGATTTTAAATCTCCGGAAGCCAAGACGTTCTATAAGGACGCACTCGCGTTGGGGTACAGCGAAGAAGCGGTTCTCTACAATCTGCGGGAAAGTTCAAAGGACGCCAGCCGCGGTGCGATGCAATGGGATCAGTCGGCTTTTGCCGGTTTTTCGACAGTCCCCCCGTGGAGTGGCATCAATGTTGAAGCGGATTATAACGTATCCGCGGAAGAAGCCAATCCCGGCAGTATCCTGCATTTTTACCGGAAAGTATTGGATCTGAAGAAGACGGATCTGTTCGTCGAAGGCGACTATCATCTCTGGGATACGCACGATGATTTTTATGTCTATGAACGTGTGATGGACAAACAAGTCGGTCTGGTCATCTGCAACGTCACGGACCAGCCGAAGGAGTTTGTGCTTCATCAGTTGGAGTCCCATGGTTACCGCCAAGTTCTGTTGCAAAATGAAGGGAACAGGCTGGAAGGGCAAACGTTGCACTTGGCGCCTTACGGTGTGGCTGTTTTCCAGACCGTTTACAATAGCTGAAATGGTTAAGGAGGATCCTTATGGCAAAAGACACACTTTTGGACTTACGGAATCAAATTATCTACTGCATCTATGTTCGGAATCACACATCTGAAGGGACTTTTAACGCCATCATCCCGGATCTGCAACGTATAAAGGGGCTGGGGGCCGACATCATCTGGTTTATGCCGATCCATCCCATCGGTGAAACGAAGCGTAAAGGCGTGGAAGGCAGTCCCTACGCCATCAAAGATTACCGCGCGGTCAATCCTGCCTACGGGACGATAGATGACCTCAAAGCACTGGTTTCCGCGATTCATGATTTAGGTATGAAAGTGATGATTGATGTTGTGTATAACCACACGTCGCCGGATTCACGGCTTGTCGAACAGCATCCGGAGTGGTTTTACCGCAGACCGAACGGCGAAATGGGCAATAAAATCGGCGAGTGGTATGATATCGTCGACTTGGATTACAGTCATTCGGATTTGTGGGATTACCAGATCGAGACATTGAAGCAATGGGCTTCCATTGTTGATGGCTTTCGCTGCGATGTGGCGAGTCTCGTGCCGTTGGAATTTTGGATTCGAGCCAAAAAAGAAGTCGCAGAAGTCAAAGAAGGCGTTATCTGGTTGGCCGAATCAGTCCACCCGAGTTTTCTGAGGATGAATCGGGACCGGGGTAATGTCGGCCATTCCGACAGTGAATTGTATGAAGCCTTCGATATCACCTACGACTATGATGTGCACGATTTCCAGCAGGCTTACTTCTGGGGGGAAATCAGCCTCAAAAATTATCTTGATGTCCTTCTGTTCCAGGACGGCATCTATCCCGTGAATTACGTCAAATTGCGTTTCTTGGAGAACCATGATCATCCACGCATCCGCTCGAAGATCGATGACATCGGCAGGCTGCGGAATTGGACTGCTTTTGCCTATTTCCAGAAAGGGACGCTGCTGCTCTTCGGCGGACAGGAGACCGCGACGGCGCACCTGCCGGATCTGTTCGAAAAGGATCCGATTGCGTGGACCAGTGAGGAGGATCTGACACCTTTGTTGCAGCGGCTGCAACGTTTCAAGCGGGAAGGCGCTGTTCGGGAGGGCAGTTATGACCTGAAAGCAGCTTCCGGATCGGAAACGGTCATCGGCCATTACCGGTTCGGGAATGAAAGGCTGACGGGCATTTTCTGCCTGGATGGGAAAGCTGCCAAGGTTGCTGTCGATTTGCCGGATGGTGCTTATCGGAATCAGCTGGATGACCAGGAGTATCAAATCAGTGAAGGTTTGCTGGAGACCCGCGGCGTGCCGATTTTGTTCAAGAGTTACGGCGAAGCGCTGCTGATCGAGGTCTGAAAGCACATGGGAAATATTATAGAATAATGTATGGGCGCGCTTGCACTGAGGTGGCCGAAATTGGGATAATAGAGTCATCAGAACAATCAATTTTATGCGGTCTCCGAAAAGGACCGGCATCTGATTCCGGAAATAAGGACTGTTATATGAAAAGGCTCTTTGATATCGACCATTGGAAAATAAAGACGGCTGTATTGGACAAAGAAGAGAAGCGACTGCAGGAAAGCTTGACTTCAATCGGCAATGGCTATATGGGGATGCGCGGCAATTTTGAGGAGGGTTACTCAGGCGATACCCATAAAGGGTCCTACTTGGCGGGTGTCTGGTATCCCGACAAAACGCGTGTGGGCTGGTGGAAGAACGGCTACCCCGAATATTTCGGGAAAGTCATCAACGCCATGAACTTCATTGCTGTGGGTATCCTCGTTGATGAGGAACCGCTTGATTTAGCGAAGCAGCCTGTCGCGGATTTTCATATGGAATTGGATATGCGCCGAGGCGTATTGAACCGCAGCTTCATTTGGAAAAGCGAGAGCGATGCTGCGGAAATCAAGTTCACTTTTGAACGCTTCGTCAGCATCTCACAGAAGGAGCTTTGTCTCGTGCGGGTAACGGCAGAAGTGTTGAAAGGGTCCGCCGACCTGGAATTCCCCCCGCGTCTGGATGGCAATGTGACGAACGAAGATGCAAATTACGAGGAGATGTTCTGGGAAGAAGCTGGGCGTACGCTGGATGCGCCTGTCAGTCTGAGCACCAAAACGATTCCGAATCCGTTCGGGATCGACCAGTTCACGGTCACTGCAGCGATGAGCAACCGTGTTTCTGGATTGAGGCAAACCGGCTGCAACGAAAGCGGCCTTTTAGTAGAAGAAACTTTTTCAGGAATCGTTTCCGCGGACGAAAAGGTCGTTTTTGACAAGTATGTCACTGTTGTCACCAGCCGGGACATTCCGGATGCTGAGCAGGCGTTTATCGCCAAAAAGATGGCAACTGAAGCTGCTGGAGAAGGCTACGACACGCTTATCGCCGCGCATGAACGTGCTTGGCAAGCGAGATGGACAAAAGCGGACGTGAAAATAATGGGCGACGACGAAGCGCAGCAAGGGATCCGCTTCAATCTTTTCCAACTTTTTTCTACTTATTACGGCGAAGATGAACGCTTGAACATCGGTCCGAAAGGCTTCACCGGCGAGAAATACGGCGGCGCCACTTATTGGGATACGGAGGCATACATGGTGCCGATGTACCTTTCCGTGGCCGATCCGAAAGTCACCCGCCAGTTGTTGCGCTACCGTCATCAGCAGTTACCTGGTGCTTTCCATAACGCACGCCAGCAGGGTCTCAAAGGCGCTTTGTATCCGATGGTGACTTTCACCGGGGTCGAATGCCACAATGAATGGGAGATCACTTTCGAGGAAATCCACCGCAACGGGGCGATTGCGCATGCCATCTATAACTACACGAATTATACTGGCGATGAAAACTACCTTGTTGAAACGGGAATCGATGTCCTGGTCGGTATTTCCCGTTTCTGGGCGGATCGGGTCCATTTTTCTAAACGCAATCAAAAATATATGATCCATGGCGTGACGGGTCCTAATGAGTACGAAAACAATGTCAACAACAATTACCACACCAACAATATGGCAACTTGGACGCTGCAGTACACGCTGGACGCGCTAAAAAAGTGTCCCCTGAGAAATGGGCAGAGCATGGCCTGACGGAAGCGGAAACGGAGCACTGGAAAGATATTGTTGCCCGGATGTATTATCCGTATGATGAGGAAATCGGCGTTTTCGTACAGCATGACACGTTCCTTGATGAAGACCTTCGTCCTGCCGATACGTTGGATCCGAGCGAAAGGCCTTTGAATCAGCACTGGTCATGGGATAAAATCCTGCGATCCCCGTTCATCAAACAGTCCGATGTGCTGCAGAGCATCTATTTCCTGAATGATCGGTACAGTATGGAAGAAAAGAGACGCAACTTTGATTTCTATGAACCGATGACTGTGCACGAATCTTCCTTGTCCCCATCCGTGCACGCTGTCCTGGCTGCGGAACTTGGGAAGGAAGAAAAAGCTGTTGAATTATATGCGCGCACCGCTAGGCTCGATCTGGACAACTACAACAATGATACGGATGACGGGCTCCACATCACTTCGATGAGCGGTGCCTGGTTGGCTATCGTTCAAGGCTTTGCCGGAATGCGCGTGAAAGAGGGCGCCCTGCATTTCAAACCATTCGTTCCTAAAAATTGGCAAGGCTATGATTTTAAAAATCAATTTCCGCGGCAGCCTGCTTGATGTGCAAGTGATCGGTGGAGAAGTGACCCTCACTATAGAAGAAGGACCAGAGTTAGCTGTGTATTTAAATGATGAATTGGTGCAAGTGAATGAAGCTGTCGTCGTCAAGACGAAGCACTGATCGAATTGGGGGCTGCTGGAAGGCGGCCCTTAATTGCGTTCTATCATTGCTGAAGAGCCGTATTGTCATGGAAAGTGTATAGGCAGTTGAATGGAAGCTGAAGACACTAAAATTGTAGCCATAAAGTCAGCCGGAAACTTGGGGGAATAAATAAATAAAAAAATTCAAATAATGGAAAATTGTAAAATGAAATGCATAAGGAAATAAACAAAAAAAATCATGTAGATACGATATACTTGTTAGCAACCAAACCAAAAGTATAAGGGGTATC
>NZ_JBSQPW010000016.1:0-54482 GCF_055118575.1 Trichococcus sp.
TTTATGTTTGCGATACGATGTATCGCCTTCGTTTGCCTCGACCGAAATCGAAGCTCCCTGCACATTTGGTTCGTTCATTCTTTGTTCAGTTTTCAAAGGCCAATCGCGCATCACTTGTTACGTGACAGCTTATTCATAATATCGCAACTTTCCGATTTCGTCAAGAACTTTTTTGAATTATTTATTCTTATTATTCTTGGTTCGAAATATCCCGAGCAGCAACTTTTATATAATATCATTCCGAAGTCAGCCTGTCAACATCTTTCTTGCATTTAATTGTTCGGCACTTCAGACAACTCATTTATACTATCACTCTTCTCCTGTCATTGTCAATTATTTTTTTGAACTTTTTGGGACACCAGCTAACTCTGCAAATAAACCAGACTGTCCCGTTTCGGCTCAGTCCGGTTTTTCTTCATCCTTATTATCCAGAAAAAGATGCATCGCAGCCAGGATCTTCACCCCGGCAATTTCCTCAAAGTCATATACAAAAGGATGCCGGATGTCGTTGCAGACAGGATATCCGCTATCGGTTCCGAGTAATAGATTCCCATCACATCAAAATAGTTGGGTAAGATAAGCGCCAACGGAATCAGGATGATCACTTTGCGCAAAAGAGCAATGAAAAGTGATTTTTTCGCCTCCCCCACACCGACAAAAAACATTTGCGCGCTCATCTGCACTCCGAACAGCCACATTCCGCCCATGTAAATCGGCAGAACACGGGTGACTAAAGCCAACAAATCCGAATTTGTCGTAAAGATGCGTGCGAACAGACCCGGCACGAACAGCACCAATAAAAAGTAGGAGACTGTAAGTCCAACCGTTACCTTCATGGAATGGCGCACAGTTTCTCGCACACGCTTGTAATTCCCTGCTCCATAATTATAACTGATGATTGGTTGAACACCTTGCGTAAAACCTTGTACAGGCACTGTCAGCAATTGCATGATGCTTTGCATGATTGTCATGGAACCAACATAAAGATCGCCGCCGTATTTCAGCAGTCCTGTATTGAAGACAATCACAATCGCACTTTCGGTCGCTTGCATAATGAATGGCGAAATTCCCAAGGAAACAATTCTCTTTATCAGCCCAATCTCTAGCCCCATATTCTTCTTGCGGATCCGGATAATCGAATGGTCGGACGTCAAGAATCGGAGGACGTAGATCGCACTCAGGGTTTGGGAAATGACTGTTGCAATCGCAGCACCCTGAACTCCCATATCAAAACCGAAAATAAAAATCGGATCCAGGATAATATTGGCAATAGCTCCAATCAGTACTGAAAACATAGCGTTTTTTGTTTTTCCTTGACTGGTTATAAATAGATTCAGGCCTAATGCATATTGTACAAAAATTGTGCCCATTATATAGATGGAAGTATAGTCATTCGCATAATTGAAAGTAACATCACTGGCACCGAATAAATATAATAATGGCTCTTTGATCAAAGTAAAGACAATAGTCAAAACGACTGCCATGAGCGTGAGCATGGAAAAAGCATTGCCGAGGATTTTTTCGGCCTCATTTTTGTCGTTCTTGCCTAACGCAATGGCCGCCAAAGGAGCCCCGCCACCTCCGGCAAAACTGCTGAACGCAGAAATGATCAGCACAAGCGGTGCGCTGATTCCCAACCCAGTCAATGCAACAGCCCCTACATCGGGTATATGTCCGATGTACATCCTATCCACAATGTTGTAAAGAATATTGATGACTTGGGCAATAATGCTCGGTATGGCCAGTTCCATCATCAGTTTAGGGATTTTCTCCGTCCCCATGCGTGATCCTTTTAATTCTTGCACGATTACTCCTCCTTCTTCCGTTCCACATTCGCTACCATTTTTTCAAGCATCGCTTCAAACTGCGTGAACTGTTCTTGATTGATTCCTTCTGTCATCGACGCGATAAACTGTTTCCGGATATTCCGTAATCGGTCCTCTATCGGCTTTGCCCGATCAGTCAATACAAGATGAATATAGCGACGGTCTCCCTCATCAACGTTTGTCTCCAAGTACCCTTTTGCGACAAGCGAATCGACCGATCTGGCAATCAAAGACTTTGATAGTCCCAGGAAATCTGCTATTTCTTTGGATGTGTCCATTTCGTTATTTGACAAAAAGGTGATCAGATCCAACTCGTTCGGAGAAAAATCCGAAGCGGACATCTCTACCTTCACTTCTGCCCGATACACTTTCGACAGCTTGGACAAGCTGATCAGCAGATTTTTCTTTTCTTTCATAAATCTTACGCCCCCATGTATTCAAACTAAAACTATTTTACCGCTAAATAGTTCACTTGTATACCATCCGTTTACGAGCTGCTTTTCATGGCAGAACAACCTTCCCATCAAAAAAAACACACGCAACAATACGAACTCGCAAAGAGCCCTATTGCTGTATGTGTTTTATTGATAGCTGACAGAGTTTCCGCAGATGATTCCGTCTCATCTTTACAATCCGCAAGGTACGATTCCACTATTTCGGTCCTTTGCTGAAATCATGGTTTCTCCAAAGCGGATATCACTTCTTCAACGCTCAAAAGATACCCTTGCATTCCCAAAGCTTGCGCGATTTTCATGGCTTGGGGTTGATCCAGATAGGCTTGCTGCAGAAGGTCTTTTTTGCTGAAGACTTCCCTTGCACCGCCTTCGAGCAGCAATTGCCCTTGGCTGAAGACGACGACGCGTTCAAAAACTGCCGCCGCAAAATCCATGTCATGCAGAATGCACAGTACGGCTTTCCCTTCTGCCTGCAGGTTTTCGATCACTTTTTTGATGATTGCTTTCCCGGTAGCGTCCTGCCCCATCGTGGGTTCATCGAAAATGACGATGGGCGTGTCCATCGCTAAAATCGAAGCCAACGCCACCATCTTTCTTTGCGCCAGATTGAGGTCGTATGGATTCACTTTCTCGATATCCACCAATTTTACTTGAGCCAATGCCGCGCGTGAACTGGCTCTTGCCTCATCCAAAGAAAGTCCGATGTTCAACGGACCGACCATCACTTCATCCAAAACCGTATTCTTGAAAATCTGGTCATCGGGGTTCTGAAAAACCAGACCAATCTTCTTGGATATCTGGGCAACCGTCAAAGTTTTTAAGTCGATCCCGTCCAGCAGGATCCTGCCGGAATCGGGACGCAAAAGTCCCTTCAGCAGTTTTACGAAGGTGGTTTTTCCCGAGCCGTTCTGTCCGATGATGGCGGTTTTGCGGTCGTCCAGCACCAGATTAATGCCTTTTATGACGGGTGTTGTTTTGTCGTATGCAAAATGCAGCTTCTCTATTTCCAGTTTATTCATGAGGGACACCTTCTTCCGCAAGCAAGCCTTTCAGCTCATCCAATTCCACAGGATAATGCCCATTGGCCTTCCGCTTGTTCAAATGGCGGGCGATCGCGGTCACGGCGGGCGGCTGTACGCCCAGAGACGCCAAGTCCTCGCGCGAAAAAATAGCTTCGGGCGTATCATACGCGATCAACTTGGCATCGTCCAAAAGCAGGACCCTGTCTGCGTACTGCGCGATTTTTTCCATCTTTTGCTCGGCCATGATGATGGTGATGCCTTCTTTCGTAAGGTTTTCCACAACTTTGAAGACCTCATCCGACCCTTGCGGATCCAGCTGGGACGTGGGTTCATCCAATATCAGCACTTTCGGCTTCATCGCGACCACACCGGCGATCGCAACCCGCTGCATTTGCCCGCCGGAAAGATCGAACGGGTTCTTGTCCTTCACTTTGCGGATATCCAGCAAGTCCAAACTTTCTTCGATCCGCTTGATGATTTCGTCGCGCGGCAGTCCCATGTTTTCCAGCCCGAATGCGATTTCTTCATATACTGTAAAACGCGAGCCGGTGATCTGGGAAAACGGGTTTTCGAACACCAATCCGGCTGCTGCAGTGACTTCGCTCACATCCGTCGTGCGCACATCCAAACCGGCTATCATCACCGATCCGCCGTAGGCCCCTTTGAAGAAGTGCGGCACCAAGCCGCTCAGCGCATAGCACAAAGTCGATTTGCCGGCGGTGTTTCTTCCGATCAGGCCGATGAATTCACCCTCCTCGACCGAAAAGCTGATGCCGTCCAACGCCAATTTGGTCGTGTCGGGATAACGATATTTCAGATCCTTCACTTCTATGATACTCATCCCATCACCCTCCAAACGATCAAACCGGCCAGAATCACCAACAGCAAAATATTCAAAAAAGTACTGTAACGATAGGACTTCGCTTCATTCAGATAGGTTTTCGGAGTGTCCCTGTCGAAGCCGCGGACATCGAGCGCAATCGCTCTCTCCCTAGTATCGTTCAGGGCGTTCAGAATGACCGGTCCCAACAATGGGAAGAATGCCTTTACCCGAACAAACAGGCTGCCCTCAGTCTCCATCCCGCGCGACCGTTGTGCATCCTGAATTTTGCCGTAAGTGGCCCGAAGCTGCGGGATGATCTGCAGAACCGAAAGGATGACATAGCCGATTTTCGGGGACATGCCTTTCTGCTGCAGCCGTTCAACCAGTTCCGTCGGTGAAGTCGTCAGCACCAACACTCCAAAGGCGCTGACCATATTGATGACGCGCATGGTCAGACGAAAGGCTATAATCAGGCCCTCTTTGTAGAATTTTATCGGGCCCAATTCATAAAGTAACGTTTCGTTGGCAGGATTGAAAAAACCTTGCACAATGACGATCGACAGAATCAATAAAAAACTGAGTGCAATCACCGGCAAAATATTACGGAATACCTTCCCTACCAACAAGATACCAAAACTGGTCAGCATGACTGCCGCAACTTGCCACAGATCATCCAATAAATAGGCCGCAGCGATGCTCACGACGACATAAAGCATCTTCGTCAACGGATCCAAATGATGGATCGGCGAGTTGCGCGGTACATACAAAGTCATTGCATCCATTCAAATCAGCCCCTATAATTCTTCTATCGCGCCATCCTTCAGGAAAGTGTTCGTGAGTTTCTTCGGCAAGCCCCTGAAGATAAAGTAACTGATGAGAACCGTCACTAGTTTATCCGGCACGTCCACAACGATGCCATCCAGAAAAGAAGCCAGCCATTGCGGTTGCCCGTTCGAAATCAGCAACGCGTAGAGGGCATCCCCCCAGACATTCCCGGTCTGGCCGCCCCAAAAGATGATGTTCAAAGGCGTCGAGACTGTGGCGGCCACCAAGCCGATGATTAAACCTGCCAACAGCACGGTCTTGATGTCCTTGAACCAGCCTTTAGCGGCAAACAGACCCGCCATCAAACCGATGACTGCACTGGTGACTGCATACACTGTCGAAATCGGATCGGCCGTCACGCCGTAGATGACGTTATTGATGATCCCGGAAGCGGCACCGATTACCGGTCCCGCCAACATACCGGACAATACCGTTCCGATCGAGTCCAACCAAAGCGGCAGACGCAATACGCCCGCGATGTATTTGCCGAGATAATTGATCCCAATCGCGATCGGGATCAAAACGATGGAAGCCGTTGACAACTTGTAGCTCAGTTTGTTTTTTGTTTCTGGATTCATTTTATTCTCCTCCTTTTGCCTGATGCCATGCATGGAAAGCGGATAATGCCAGTTGGATTTGATTCTGTTCCCCTTGCTTGGTCGCCGCTTCTCCTGAAACGAATTGACGGACGCCTTCCGCCATCCCTTCTTCCGGACCGACAACGACATTCAGCAGCGATGCGGTCTTCAATCCCCTCAGCGCCCCAACAACAAACAACGTGGCTGTTTCCATATCCGACCCGATGATGCCGTTGCCGCTCCAATAAGCAGTAAGTTGCGCTTCACGGGCGGTGTAGAAACTGTCGTGGCTGCGGACAATCCCCAAACGATGAGGGATCCGCTCCGTTTCCGCAATTGCCCGCAGATCCATCAACAAATCCAGATCGGCAACGGCGGGATATGCGGAATCGACATAGGCCTTGCTGGCGCCATCATCCCTGACCGCTGCCGTCGCGATGATCACATCGCCCAGATGCACTGCTGGATGCAAAGACCCGCAGCTGCCGATGCGGATGATGCCTTCTATTCCGATCCTTGCCAACTCTTCGATGGCTATCACTGTGGATGGTCCACCGATCCCGGAGGAAATGACCAATACCTTCATTCCTTGATAAGTCCCCAGAACACTCTTGTACTCACGGTTGAACGCCAAATCGACAGCGTCCTCCAACAGTAATTTCGCTCTTTCAACGCGGGCTGGATCACCCGGCAACAGCGCATATTTCACATCCAAATCGGCTGATAATTGGATATGTGCCTGCAGTGTTTGTTCCATTTCTCCACCGTCCTTTTCGCAACGTTCGACTCCGGAATAGCCCGACAAAACTTCAAGATACTGATACCCATTATGAGTTCAGTATAGCATAGAGCCCAACGTCTGGCACCGGATAACCCTTGATGGAAAACAGCCTTCCCGGCGCAAAAAAAAAGAAGCAGTCTCTTTTTTAATTAGAGCTGCTTCTTATGTTTTCTCTTAGTTATTGACCTTATTGGACGAACAGCGCCGCAAGCGGGATCAAGCCGACCATCATGACACCGGAAACGACCATCGCCAAGCTGCTCATGGCACCCTGCAGTTCGCTTGCTTTCAACGATTCAGCCGTCCCCATGGCATGGGAAGCCGCACCCAAGGCCAACCCTTTCGCGATCGGTTCTTCGA
Organism: Trichococcus sp.; assembly: GCF_055118575.1. Lineage (NCBI taxonomy): Bacteria > Bacillati > Bacillota > Bacilli > Lactobacillales > Carnobacteriaceae > Trichococcus > Trichococcus sp. The sequence goes on from NZ_JBSQPW010000016.1 coordinate 6,671, forward strand.
TCCTGAAGATTCTGAAAATCAGCCCCGAAACCACCGTTCCGAAAATGCCCGCGAAGATGACCCCTGCCACTATGATGCCGGCGTCAGGAGATCGGACAAGATTTGCGCGCTTTTTTGAAAAACAGCAACTTCGACGTCCAGGACAAGAATCAAGCCCATCACCAGGATCGTCCCGATCAGCAAAGGATTCATGAAGGCATAGGGATATTTTTTATTCAGCTTCAAGCCGATCATGAAGGCCCCCAAGCTGATGAACAAGCCGAGATATTTTGTCGTCTCCAGCAGATGATCAATCATTTCCGTCAGCCTACTTCGCTTTCTTCCTTCTTATCATCCCCTGAGCCAATAGGCCGGTCGTCGCCAAAATCACGATGGTGGAGCCTATGTTGACGGCTACCCAGCCGAAGAAGTGTTCGGCGATCTGCCCGTAGGAAGTGATCAGCCCAGCCCCGCTCACCACGAACAGAGCAGGCATGATGCCCAACAGCAGATTGGCGGCACTTTCCACTTGCTTGAGCTTCAACACTCCTATCATCAGCAACAAGAACAGCAGCGACATGCCGTAGATGCTGGCCGGAATGGCTAATGGGATGAAGATGGCCAGCAATTCGCTTACGGCCGAAATAGCGATGATGACTGTAAATTGTTTCAAATAATGCATGCTAGAGAGGCTCCTTCCTTGTCCAAAGTAATTCGGAATTCTATTGCTTAATCATATCAGTCCAAACTGAATTGAAAAGATGTATTGTGACAAAATCACAAAACAAATTGTCCTATGCACCCAAACACCGCAATGGCATCCGGACCGAATCCCCTTAAAAAGTGGACTTTCTCAACATCAAGTATACCGGTTTCCGATCCGAAACGATATATCCCACAACCCAAAATCTCGCTTTCCATGTCGGTTGAAACCTGTTACACGATACAACCGATGGCGTAATGAGGTATAATAAGCCGTGCAGCAAATGAACACGAACAGAAAGAAGGCGAAAATAATTGAATTTAGAAAAATTGATCGAAAAGATTGAAGCATTCAAAGCAAGCCATCCCGAAGGTACATTTGAATTCCTCGTGCAACCGCAAAGGGATTTGGATGATCTTTATGCCGAACTGCTGATACTGGATGTAACAACAGATGCAGAGGGCAACGCTACAGCCCGTGATGAGGAAGCATTGATCACGTTGGAAAACCCGTCAAACGATGAACTGGCCATGCTGGAAGGCATCGCTGAATCATTAAAGCAATATCTATAGAAAAAAGCTCCCCGAAGGACCTGCAAAACGCAGAGCTCCTTCGGGGAGTTTCTTCATTAAAAAATTGGTTTTGCCTCAGGACCAACAGGCTAGTGACTGCTGTTGCGGCCCGCCAAATCAGGCAGATGCTTTTCTGCCGCTACTTCGTTTTTATATGCCCTATTTCCCGTAAGGAGCATTAGCGTCAGCAACGAGCCCATCAGGCAGGAAGCAATCACAAGATAGAATATATAGTCGTAATTCTGGAAAGTATCCAGCAGCACCCCTGAACTGCTCACTCCCAGCACTGCGCCTATTCCATATGCGGTAAATACGATGCCATAGTTCTGGCTGTAGTGTTTTGGGCCATACAAATTGTTGGTTGCAGTAGGCGCTATAGCCAACCAACCACCAACATTGAACCAAAATATCGAAAAGGCTGCGGCAAACAAGCCCACACTGCCATTTTTTGCCCACAGCATCAAACCGGCTGCCGTAATGATTTGAGCGTAAGAAAGGAGCATGGCAGTCCTTGCCGATAACCTGTCAGTCAGCCACCCGAATACCGGGCGCCCGATGCCGTTGAAAACTGCAAACACCGATATGAACAGTACTACATCCTTTTGCGCCATCCCTATCAACTCGATGCCTATGCTGTTTGTCAAACCTATCATCATCAGTCCAATCATCGTTCCGATAATGAAATTGAAGTATAACCCTTTGAAGTTGGCTGATTTCATCATTTCAGCACTGGTAACATCGCGCGTATCCGCATTTTTCTCGGATGAATCCCCCGATTCAACACTTTCCCTTTCAGGGTACTTGAAAGGCATCGAAAACAAAGGCAGCAGCATGCCAAAAACGACTCCCAATACAAGGAATGTTTTCGTCACTCCATATTGTTCAACCAGCGTTCGGGCCAACGGTGCCGTCAACAAAGGGGAAAGTCCAAATCCCAGCAGCACCATCCCAATCACAAGACCCTTTTTTTCCGGGAACCACCTAGTCACTACCGCTAATGGTGCCCCGTAAGCTATCCCGACACCCGCGCCACTTATTACACCGTAGGTAACAGTCAACACTTGAATATTCGGGGCAAACGCTGATAAAATCCACCCGATTGAAACCAGCAATGACCCCACCAAGATGGTCGCCCGCGGACTCCATGATTTGAAATAGCGCCCGGTAAAAAACATGAACAAGGAATAAAACAGCAGCGCCGTCATGTATGGCAATCCACTTTGAGCAGACCCCACATTATACAATTCCTCCACAGGAAGACGAAAAACACTCCAGGAATAGACCGTGCCAAGCATCATCATGATCACAAGCCCTAAAAACACGTATAGCCACCTGGCACTCGGTATCCTTTTCTTTTCTGTTATCATTTTCTGTTGCATCTGCATCCCGCCTTCTTCCCATTTTAAATAGATAAATTCAAAAACAATCTTCCCCTACCGCCTTGCCACGCAATACAAGTTCCAAATCTGCACAAAAAAAGCCAATAACAAGCACCCCTATGGAGTACTTGCCATTGGCTTACGCGTCGACTGGCTGTTTGCCCTTCGTTGCATCTTCCGTATCTACTTCATCAAATTTTCGATATCTTGATCTATAACTATTGCGATGATTTTCTCGCCCGTCTTGGTGCTGACATCGGAATAGGTACTTACGATATTTACGTCAATTACTGTTTTAATTGTTGCTTCAAGTTCTGCCCGAGCATTCTCAAACAAGGCAGTCCGAGCATTTTTTATCAGCTGGATTCCCCCTGGGTTTCTGGCCAGATTTTTTTCAGATATACTCAAGAAACCTTTGAGTCTTATCAGGATCAAATCCTGAAAGATGACGGTCCGGATTTTCTCTGGACCTCTACCCATTTGTTCAACTTCAAACTTACTGATCGCTTCGCTCAATTTCGATTCGATTTGTCCTTTTGTCATTGAACTTCCAGTGTAGGTCATTCGCTTCAACCCCTAAATCATATGAAAGTTGTGAAACGTTTCTTACAGCCAAAACTATAGCATACCAACATATGGTCGTCAACAGGTTTCCTCTGTCGCAATAAAGGCAGGGCATCAACCGATGCAGGGCTTTAAAAATGCATCTACAACAAGACACTCCCCTTGAATCCTGAAGTGGTGTAGGACTCAAAGGGAGTTTCTATGTTAAGTATGAGTTAATCTGTAAGTTACGCTTATTCGGCCGCCACTGCTGCCGGGACTGCACCAGCGGAAGAAAACGTCCCGATCGGCAGATGATCGTTCAAGAGTTCCGATTCAGGACTCAAAGCAACCTTCTGTTTCACGCCGGTTGTCCAGTAAAGTGCCATGATTGCAACAGTTGCGACCAGACCGACCAAGTAAGTGGCCGTCTGCAGCCCCATCCGGAATCCGATCGGCTCGCTCAGGATATAGACGACACAGGCATAAAGCATGAATGTTGCAGGCAATAAGGTAACCAGGTAATTTTTATTTTTAAGATACAAGTAACGCGTCGACATCAGCAAAGCGATGACGGCTGTAACTTGGTTCGCCCAGTTGAAGTATCTCCAGATCAGGTTGAAATCCACTTTAGTAAGGAAGAACGAGATGACAAACAACGGAATCGTCATCATCAGGATTTTTTTCATTGAATCCTGTTTGATGTTCATGTAGTCAGCCAAAATTGTCCGCAGACTTCTGAATGCTGAAAGTCCTGAAGAGATCGGCAAGACGATGACGCCGATGATAGCGACCGTACCGAAGACATTACCCAATAACATAGTGGAAACTTGGTTGACGACAGCTGATGGTGTTCCGGCATCGATCATTTGGCTCAATGTTTGACCATCGAACAAGGCCATGGACGCTCCAGCCCAGATCATAGCGATGACGCCCTCTGCGATCATCATGCCGTAGAAAAGGAAGCGGCCTTCCCGCTCGTTCGTCGACGTCCGGGAAACCATCGGCGCTTGGGTCGCATGGAAACCGGAAATGGCGCCACAGGAAATCGTAAAGAAGATGGCCGGGAAAATCGGTGTGCCTTTCGGATGGAAATTCTGCATAGCGCCCATCGTCAATTCCGGCAAGTTATGGCCGCCCGTCAACAAGCTGATGCCGATTGCGATCGTACTGATGATCAGAATTGCACCGAACCAAGGATAGACTTTTCCCATCGCCTTGTCGATCGGCAGGATGGTTGAGATGAGATAGTAAGCGAAAATCAGCATGGTGATGATGCCGATTGTCATCCAATCAGGCGTAATGCTGGCGATCAGATTGGCCGGCGAAATAACAAAGACCGTAGCTACCAACAGTAACAGCAGCATGGCGAAGATGTTGACGACATGTTTGACCGGTTTGCCCAAGTATTTGCTGGCCAATTCCGGCAAGTGCGCACCGTCGTTCCGCAAGGAAATCATCCCGATCATGTAGTCGTGGACGGCCCCTCCGAAGATACAGCCCACGACGATCCAAATATAGGCAACCGGACCGTAAAGCGCTCCCATAATCGGTCCGAAAATAGGACCCGTTCCGGCAATATTCAACAATTCAATGATGGCATTTTTTGATTTTGACATCGGGACAAAATCATATCCGTCCTTCAGTGCTTCAGCGGGGGTCGTTCTTTCCGGATCGATGGAAAAGTTCTTTTCGATGTAGCGCCCATAAGTAAAGTAACCTAGAATCAGTAAGGCGATTCCTCCAAGTAAAGTAAGCATCTTTTTTCCTCCTTCAAAATAAATGTGCGGCCAACACGTTTTTTCTATGCCCTTACTTTACTGGAGAAAAAGAAACTTTTGGGTCATTTGCGCCCGAAACGACAAAACTGCAGGCTGAATTGCACGCCTGCAGTTTTGAAATTCATCTATTTTGGGATCAGATGCCTACTTTTTCCTTAAAATCCTTCATATAAGAACGGCTGACAGGTATCTTCAAGCCGTTGCTCATCGTCAGTTGGAATGTATGATTGAACCATGGTTGGATTTCCTTTATTTCCTTCAGATTGATTAGAAAGGCCCGGTGAACCCTCAGGAACGGATGTCCGCTGATCTTTTTCTGGAGCGCACTGAGCGGTTCGTGGATGATGTACTCCATATTTTTCGTGTAGATGGTCGTTTCGCCGTTCTCGATTCCGATCGCAATGATTTCCGGGACCTGCAGTATATAGATCCGCTCGTCCATCTGGATAGGCAGCACCTGCAATCCAGTATCCTTCTGCTTCGGTGTTTCAGGCTCTTCGATCTGTTGCTTGCGGTACTGTCCGTAGGCTTTTTTGACCGCTTGCTGGATCCGGTCCAGCTCAAAAGGCTTCAGGACATAATCGGTTGCATTCAGCTCAAACGCTTTGACGGCATAGTCGTCATACGCCGTGGCAAAAATGATCATCGGCGGCTTCTTCAGTTTGTTGATCTTAGCAGCCAGTGAGAGGCCACTCTCATTCGTCAGGTGAATATCCAAGAAAATCAGGTCCACCGGGTCCTCCAGCATCGTCCCGAGCGCTTCTTCGATCGAATCCGCTTGGGTGATGGCGCTCACGCCTTCGCATTTCCCCAGCAGGTAAGCCAATTCATCCCTTGCCAATGGTTCGTCATCCACAATCAATACCCGCATACTCATCCCTGCCTTTCTTGATAAGGTACCGTGCAATGCACGGTCGTTCCTGTTGGTGAAGATACAAAATGCAATTTGGCCGATTCGCCGAACAGACTAGTCAACCGTTTATTCAGATTATCCAATGCCGATCCTGTGCCTTCCAGCGACGGCACGGCTTCTTTGCCCAGTTTCTCCAAGCGCTTTGTATCGATGCCTTCGCCGTTGTCCCGGACGGAAATGAACACGCCATCGGGACTGCTTCTCACGTCGATCCACACCCGATTGTCGGTTTTCCGGCTGCCGAAAGCATGTTTGAATGCATTTTCCAGCAGAATCTGAATCAGGAACGGCGGCAGCAGCACTTCTTCCATGCCTTCCTCAACGGCAATAGTGACTTGGTAGCGATCAGGGAAACGGGCCTGTTCCAATGAACGGTAGGCCTCTACCTGCATGAGTTCCTTCATCAGCGGAATCAAATTGGTGCGGGCGCCCTGGAGATTGGAACGGAAAAAATTGCTGAGTTGGATCAGCAGCCTGCGCGCCTGTTCACTGTCGACCCGTATCAAGGCCGAAACGGTATTGATGGCATTGAAAAAGAAATGTGGATTCACTTGCGCCTGCAAGGACTTGATTTCGGCATCCTGCAACAGTTTGCTCTGGAGTTCGATTTCTCCCAATTCGATCTGGCTGGAGAAGATGTTGCCGAGCCCTTCCGCCAACTGCCTTTCGACAAAAGTCAGTTTGGCCGAATCCGTGAAATACAGCTTCAAAGTGCCGATCGTTTTCCCTTGCGCTTTCAGCGGGATGACGAGCGCCGCTTGCAAGGGACAGCCCGGATGGTTGCAGCCGATTTCGTCATGGGAATGGACTTCCCTGATTTCACCTGTCCGCAGCACTTCTTTGGACAATTCGGTCAATATTTCATTGGAGGCGATGTGGTGATCGCTGGCCGCACCGACATAGGCCAAAATCCGTTCGGTATTCGTGATGCTGACAGCGGATACTTTCATCAATTGTTGGATGATTTTGGCCGCTTCCGTGCAAGAAGCTTCGTTCATGCCGGAGCGGAAATATGGCATCGTTCGATTCGCCAATTGGAGCACATCATGCGTTTGCACCGCTTTCGTCTGTTCTACTTGGCGCAGCGTGGAGCCGATGATGGAAAGGAAAATACCGGTCCCCATGCTATTGACGAGGACCATCGGAAACGCGATGAACGTCACCAGATCCCAGGCCGCCTGAGGATTCCGGCTCAACACCAGGATGCTGAGCATCTGGACGCCTTCCGTTATGGCGCCGATCATAAAACCTTCCTTTATCGTCGGATAGGCATTTTTCCGCATCGTTTTTGCGCCGTACAGACCGGATATGAGCCCGATCAAGATGGAAGAAACCACATAAATATAGGCCTCTTCCCCGCCTTGGAAGAAACGGATAATGCCCGAGATGATGCCGACGGATGTGCCGACCAACGGCCCACCGATCAAGCCGGCAACGCCGATTGTGAGCACCCGTGTGTTCGCCAAGGATGCGCCTTCCGAAAGCTTCATCAGCACCTGATCGGATATGATTTGGTCATGACTGATTTCAACACCTGTGTAGTTCGAGATGACGGCGAAAATGCCGAATACGACAATCAGCGCCAACTTGGTGCTCAGTCGTTGGCGTTCACCCAATTTGTCCCTGAAATAATGGATATTCATCAGCAGATAAGCCAAAATGATGATCAGCCCGACCCGCTCCAATATCAAAATGAATAAATTAAACATGGTCGCTCCTTTCCCGAAAATGATTATCTTCAGTTTACACCAGAAACATCTAATTTGTGCAGAAAAAACGATAGCCCAAGCTTTGCACTTCAGGCTATCGTTCCTTTATCAAGCTATCATAAGTTATCCGTGATCCGCTGGAATTGGTGATGCAGCTCATCCATCACCACGAAGCGGGCTTCGCGGATCATTTCCTTGCCTTCAACGAAAAGCAACAAGGCCGGAACGGTGAAGACGGTGAATTCACCTGCAACTTCCGGGATGTCATCGGCATTCGCCTGGATTGCTTTGATTGCGGGGAATTCCTCCAGCATCTCCTGCACTTGTGGCCGAACCGCATGGCAGACGCCACAGTTCGTCCGGGAAATATAAACGAACGCCAGCTTATTATCATCGATGAAGTGACGGATTTCTTCTATTGATGTTGCTTGTTGAAAATTATTTGGATAAAACACGATTAGACCTTCTTCCTGTTTATTTTTGCGGTAATTATAGCACACCAATCGTAACAAGTCCGTTTTGCGGATTCTGAGGCACTGATGGATGAATGTCCTGTTATTTGAACTTGCTCTATGAAAACGTTATACTGAAAACAAAAAAGGTGGTTTTTCAGATGATGTTCGAACTAAGAATTACGCTTTTGGATGTCGGCATACCAGTCTGGCGGGATATACAATTGGATGACGACACCACTTTCTCCGATCTGCATTTCATTCTCCAAAGTGCATTCAATTGGTCCGATCTCCACCCGCACACTTTCCGGTTTGCCCAGCCGCATAAGGATACATTGGCAGAAGCCGATCGTCTGCGGGACCACATCCAAGGAAAAGACGATAAAATCATTTACACGTACAACATGGAAGAGAACTGGGAACATGAAATCGTCCTGCAAAAAGCCTTCGAGGCGAAGGATGACGTGCTCTATCCCCGTTGCGTGCGCGCCGAGAATCTGGCGCCTGAGGAAGACCATACCCGCCTGGACATCACGGACGGCACACTCGACCTCGCATACAAAGATTCCGGGGAAATCGCGAAAGCGATCAATGAAGAATTGGCCTATCTGAACGTCAGCGGCCTTGGCGAAGGCCTGCCGGGGCTCGATGAAGATGAATGGGTAGCTCTGGATGATGACGAAGATGAATGGGAAGACGACGGCGGCCACATTTGAAGGCATTGTTGCAAAAGGAAATATCTGCAAGTAATCAAAATCAACCGCGTGACCAGTCTCTATTTGTTGGATAATCCGTAATTATTCGACATAATCCTTCCCGAGGGCTGTCGGGTTGTCCGATAACTCGGAAGAATCCGACATAATCAACACCGGGGACTGCCTCGTTGTCGGATAACCCGGAAGAATCCGACAACTTCTGTGGAACATTCTCACGCAATGTCGGATAACTCCCAGTTATCAGACAAATCATTTCAATAAAAACACCTTCTCGCGTTCGAGAAGGTGTTTTTGTTTGTTGAGCTGTTTCTGTGATTGCTTTCGGTGCTGTTTTTTCTTGTAGACAAGATCCAGGATCAAACCTGCAACCGCAACCACGATAGCGACATAAAAAGCTTTAGTGAAGTCACCGTTGTTCGCAGCAGCGATTCCCGCTGTTACTTTAGGTGCAACAAAAGCGGCTGTCGAGTAACCGATGAACACGATACCGTAGTTGACGCCTTGGAATTTCGGTCCGAAGTTATCCATGACCGATCCGTTCTCGACATCGCCTTCGAATACAGCTTTGCTCAAAGAACCCAACGCCAAAACGACGGAAATGGACCTGCTGGAAAACAAAGTCGACCTCTACTTAGGCATGCTGCCGATCCATAATGAACAGCTTTCCTACACAATGCTTGCGGATGACAAATGGTGCGTCATCGTTCCGGACACGAGCCCGCTGTATCAGCCCGGCTTGAAGGAAATCGAAAAATTCCCTTATCCTTTGAACCTGTTGAAGAACGAAAAGTATGTGCTGACCACTTCCCAATCCGGGATCCGCAAACAGGCAAACGAATTCCTGAAGCATCTGGACATCAAAGCGGATGTCGTCATGGAATCGCAGAACATTTCAACCGCAGCAGCGCTTGCGAGAAAAGGGATGGGACTGACTTTTCTGCCGAAGAGTGCGCTAAATAACAGCGAATTGATGGACAGCTACAATATTTTTTATATCGAAACCAGCATCGTCCGCACCCGTCATTTCATCGCCTACAGCAAAGAAAAGACACTTTCCTCAGTCGACTTGGCCATGATCGATATGGCGAAGGAATTGATGAAAGCCTACAGCGATTCCATTTGAAAATTAGCATCTGCATAAGAAAATGGGCTCCGCTTATTCCATTCGGAACCATATCATTTGGCCTTCGGCAGCAGAAGTTGTATCATCAAAGTGAGCAAAGATGCTCCTTAAACTTTGCGTACAAGAACGTACAACTTACCCATAGGAGGGATTATCATGGATAAACTACCAAAAGATAACCACGATTCTATCGATGCCACTTGGTTAATGGAAGAACCCTATCTGGATATCATTCCCGAAGATCCCCCTCAAGAAACCGAAATCCTTTACTGCCAATGCAAGAAGCCCTCGAGTGTTTATCAGGAAAGCAACGATCTTGGCCACTGGCTGAAGTGCGGAGACTGCAACCGCGTCATCGAAGGCTCGTTTGAAGCGGCAAAGCCTCATTGATCCAAACGAAAAAAATCAAAAAAAGAGCAAGTGAGTGCGTCATTTCCGCACTCACTTGCTCTTTTTTCAAACTAATATAAAAAACACCAGAGATCAGTCTGGTGTTCCGGCGTTTGCTGTTTTCAACCCTTTGATATCCAAAAACTTTTGGCAGAGTTTATCCAATTCCTCTTCCATCACAGCACTCGTCTCAGGTGAATAACTGAGCATTTTTGCCGGATTGGATACCAGATCCAGTAAGGAGTCGGGAACCACTCTATCGCCTTCGACATGAACCGTAATCTGTGGGAAGTAATTCGTTGTTCCACAACAGGCGGATACAAGATAAGCGATCTCATAATGCTCATTGCCCTTGTCACGGATACGGAAATAGCCATCGCCGATGAATTCCTTTTCCGGTCCAAAATTAGCCAATATAAGATCCAAATCCTTTTTTTCCATTGAGAAAACCCCTTTTCTTCATGAATCAAACAGACGATTATTTGCTTAAAAAACGTGAATACAGGCTCGCACTTCAACACTTGCCCGCACTTTTTCCTTCAAGGATAGTATACCACTCCCGGACAGTTTTGGACATCCACTGAGGGCTTCTGTTAAGTCTATCTCAAATCGCTATGATAAAATAGGTGTGTAAGCGCTGACTAAAAAAATAGAAACGGGGTTATCCAGATGACAGAAACAAAATTATCGAAACTGAGGATCACTGGTCAATCGCACAATGGCATCACCACTACGGTAAAAGTCCGCAATCTGCCCGAATTTTTTGTCGATGAATCGGAACGGATGGGCGGCGACAACAAAGGTCCGAATCCGCTGGAGTATCTTTTGGGTTCGCTGGCAGGCTGCACCTCGATCATCGCCTATTATGTTTCCGAACAACAAGGTTTCTCCTACAGCGGTCTGTCTTTCACGGTGGAAGGCACTTTTGACCCGCGCGGTTTTGCCGGAGAAGATGATATACGGACCTACTTCCAGGAAGTCACGCTCGTGAACCATATCGAGACCGATGAAACCGACGAAGCCATCGAGAAGCTGGCGACTGAAGTTGAAAGGAGGTGTCCCGTCTATAATCTCATGCTGGATGCGGGCGTCGACATGTCGACTCAATGGATCCGAACCAACTAAAAGAAATGCAAAAGCTCCCGTCAAAACATCGCTGTATAGCTGCAATGTTTTGGCGGGAGCTTTTTAGGCTTGAATCACTTAAATTCCCTCAATTTGTTTTCGCTCGGAACCATATGACTTGTATAATTTTCGATTTTGAATGTAAGCCGATCCATTGCCTGCTGCATGACATCGATCCGTTCCTGCAGTTCATGGTGTTGTTCGACCAAAAGATCCATCCTTGCCGGAACAGTCTCTTCACCGCTGCGGAAGAGCGCAAGATATTCGATCAAGGATTCGATCGATAGCCCCGCATTGCGCATCTGGTGACTGAAGGCGATCCACTTCAGATCTTCTTCATCAAATTCACGGACCCCGTTTTCGTTTCTTTTGATCGGTGGAATCAAACCGATCCTCTCATAGTAGCGGATCGTATCGGCCGATACACCCGTTTCCTCGCTGGCTTTCTTTATGTTTATCATCTCGTCCATCCTTTCGGCATCAAAACTTATCCTGACAGTTAGCTTCAATTGTATCCTACACCTTGGAGTGGACTCCAAGTCAAATGGAATCTTCGGACAACGGGGGACTAACCCTCTTCAATAAACCGCTACCCTTGCAACGCAAGCAACTGAAGGATCGTGTGCGACACCGCATCTTCATCATTCGTCCTGCCCGTGGTGAAGGCCGCCGTGTCCTTGATAATCGGGTATGCATTCCGCACAGCGAAACTGTATCTTCCGCTCTTCATCATTTCGATGTCGTTCATTCCGTCTCCGAACACCATCGTTTCTTCCGGGGTGACCTGCAGCAGCTCCTGCAGATGGGCGACCGTGCTCCCTTTGTGCACGTTCAAATCGGTGATGTCCAGCCAGGCCTTTTCCGAAGCGACGATATGCGCCCGATTGCGAAAAGCAGCCAGTTTTTCAGCAGTCTCGATGCAGCGCTCTTGCATATCGCGAACCGTTATTTTGATGAAATCATCCTCGATGCTCCCGAAATCAGCTACCGTGATCACTTTCTTATAGGATCTCCTGACAGCTGCAGATTCTTCGGGCGACAGATCATTTTTGATCATGGCAGCTTCTTTCGTGCAAGCAATCAACGTATGCCCAAGTTGCATCTCTTCCAGTTCGCGCAGGATGGCAAGGCCTGTTCGATTCTCCAACAACGATTCGTAGACGATTGCGCCGTTGTGTTTGATCCGTGAAGCACTGTCCCCTAGGATCCAAAAATCAGCGGCATCTTCGCCGAATATTTCCTCGACGCGCTCGCTCTGCTTGCCTGTGCAGGGCGCGAAGATGACTCCTTTTTCCGTCATCATCTGCTTGACCTGCTTGAAAAGCTCCTTGTTGAAATCCCCTTGGCTGTTCAGGAAAGTGCCGTCCATATCAGTCAAAATCAACTTGATCATCCGATGTCCCCCGTTCCGTTTGTCTTCTTGCTCCCATTATCGCACATTTCTCTGCTACTGGACTGCTGAATGACCCAAAAATGGCATCGGCAGTGCATTTCCCGTATAATGGATATTGAAATCACTCTTAAAGAAGGTGCAATTATATGATAACAGTTATCGGCATCACAGCTGACAATCTCGTCCACACAGACATCGATTTGGATGCGATCGACCTTTCAGCCTACAAATGGATCTGGGCCGACTTCAATGAACCTAGCCCATCCGAAGTAAAATATCTCGAGAAGACCTTCCATTTCCATCCACTCGCTATCGAAGACTGCCTGCAGATACTGCAGCGTCCGAAGCTGGATTATTATGACGATTACACATTTTATGTGACGCATCACGTTCGCGAAGAAGGTAGAGACCTCTTCAAAGAAGAATTGGACTTCTTTGTCAGTGAAAAACTCATCGTCACTTTTCAACTCGCTCACTCAAAAGAAGTAGCCTATGTACAGAAACAATTGTTGGCCCAACATAATGCCGAAAACTGGGATCCGTACTTTATTTTTTACAGAATCCTTGATCAGATTGTGGATAATTATTTCCCTTTAATCCACGACATCGAAGACAGTCTGGCTCAACTTGAAGAGGATAACCTGAACAAAACGACTGCCGCATTCATACCAGAATTGATGGAGTCTCGGCATCTTCTGCTGGGTCTGCTGCAGACCGTCAATCCAATGCGGGATCTGCTTTATCGCATGCTGAATTCCCAACATTTGGAAGGTGTCCGCAAAAGACGGAGTTATTTTTCGGATATCCACGATGATTTGCTGAAGGTATCCGAGATGATTACTTCAAACCGCGAAGTGACGACGGATATGCGCGACAGCTATCTATCGCTGAATTCCCATCAGACCAATAATGTGATGAAGGTGCTTACCATCATTACTTCAATTTTCTCGCCTTTGACATTGATCGCCGGCATCTATGGGATGAACTTCGAAAACATGCCGGAATTGACTTGGAAATACGGCTACTTTTTGGCTATCGGCCTGATGTTTGGAATCGGTTTGGCAATGTATCGCTGGTTCAAAAAAAGCGGCTGGTTCTGATCACCGGCCGTTTTTGTTGTAATATTTGGCGACAGGGTATTTTAATTTCCCTGTTTCCAGATAGATGCGGAAATCATCCACCGCGAAAAGATCTCCTGGCTCAAGCAAAAAGAAATAGAGGCGAGTTGGGTAACGTTTGCTTTTTGCCAAAATATGATTGTTGCCACCATAGGCGTACCACCAGATTTCGAACAGCTCCGCCCCGACAGAAAGCTTATCCTCCAACAACGTAAACTCATAGCAACCTTTTCGTTCCAACAGATCGGCAACATCCAACTTTTTTCTCCAGATTCCTTTTTGCATCAACCTCATTTTCCTCACCCTATCCATCAGCCATCATTTTTGATTTACATGATATTTCTGCACCACAACTTGATTGCGCTTGTTCTTCCTGCCATAGATCACGATTGCGTTCCCTTCGGTGACCTGATACAAAAAATCCAGCGAGTGCGCGCGAATCAGGCAATTCTGTTTCTCTTCCTTGTCCACCGTCAGCGTGAAGCGGATCAGTGGCGTCTCTTCCAGTTTGAGAATTTTGATCTTTTCCACTGAGCCTTTCAGGCAAATCCCATTTTCCATATCAGTCACATCCTTTAACACTTATAATACGAACATGCGTTCTTTTTGTCAACTGTTTCCTTATCGGAAAAACGGCTCAAAGCATTCTTTTCCTTTTGGGAATAATAAGGGAACATGTTAAGATGTTTTAAACATAAGCGGATGTTAAAAGCTGATGGCTCCAACCGGAAAACGCTCGCATCCAACGAAAGGAAGATTCGCCATGTCCATCAAACTGATCGCCGTCGATATGGACGGAACATTCCTGGACAGCAGGAAAAAGTTCAACAAGGAACGCTTTGATGCCCTCTATAAACGCATGCTCGAAAAGGATATCCGTTTTGTCGTGGCCAGCGGGAACCAATACTACCAACTGCGTTCTTTTTTTCCTGAAATACAGGATAATATTGCTTTTGTAGCGGAAAATGGCGCTTTCGTCGTGGATTGCAACAAAGAGCTGTCCGTCGGTGAGATGACACAGGAGACGATTGACAAGGTGCTCCGGATCTTCAAGGAGTTGGATGCCTATTCAAAATTGGTCGTTTGCGGCAAAAATAGTGCCTATGTCGACAGTTCCGTTTCCGATTACTTTTTCCAAAACACGCAACGCTTCTATCATCGCCTGAAGCGGGTGGATTCTTTTTCCGAAATAGATGACACCATCTTCAAATTTGCATCCGGTTTCGCTGAAGAAGAAGTCCCCGCCCTCTTGGAGCACTTCACACGCGAAATAGGCGATGTCGTCTCCCCGGTATCGACCGGCCAAGGCTCCATCGACCTCATCATTCCGGGCATGCATAAAGCTTCCGGCATCCAACTGCTGCAGAAGCTGTGGGGCATCTCCGATGAGGAGACCGCCGCATTCGGAGACAGCGGGAATGACATCGAGATGTTGGAGCATGTGGCCTACAGTTTCGCGATGGCGAACGCGGCCGATGACGTCAAAAAGGCCGCCAAATTCTGTACCCTTTCGAACAACGAAGAAGGCGTACTGGCTGCAATCGAACAACTGCTCGAAATGGAGTAAACGAAAAAGGAAGATGTCCCCGCCTCATATTGAAGCGGGATGCATCTTCCCTTTCTATTCTTATCAGGAAATCAAGCCTGTCAAAAAGGCCAATAATTCATACTTTTTCTCTTCCGGCATTTTTTTGATTTGAGCAGTCAGTTTCTTTTCCACAGGGCTCATTTCCGTATTGAAAAATTCCGCCAAGGTGACCCCAAGTACCTCACAGATATGGTTGAGCGTCTTCAAGGACAATTTAGTCGAATTGTGTTCGATGGCTGAAATGAAGGAAGGCGAAACGTCGATCTGCTCAGCCAACTCTTTCGCCGTTATTTTGTTCAGTTTGCGTAATTCCTGAATACGACTGCCTACTTCCATGCGTATCTGATCCTCTTTCCTTTGATTCAACTTTTCTTTTTACATACTAGCACACCCCAGCTTAAAATTTAAAGCTTTTTAACTCTTTTTTAAACGTATCATTCAAAATATACACCTATGAATAAATTTTTATTCCCCTTTATTCTGTTATGTGTTAACATATGTTTTTGTGAGCACGTTCAATAATTTTTTAAATCAAAATAGACACTATTTTTTCAAGAAGGAAGGTATTTATGCAACAATACAAGCAAGAATGGTTCGGCAATATCAGAGGGGATATCCTAGCCGGTATCGTCGTCTGTCTGGCGCTTTTCCCAGAAGTCATCGGCTTCATGATCGTCGCAGGGGTGCCACCGATTGTCGGAGTATACGCCACTTTTTTCATCACAGCCATCGCAGCCTTTTTCGGCTCCAGCAAAGGCATGATTTCAGCCGCTGCTGGGTCAGTTGCCTTGGTCCTGGCCCATCTGGTCGCTGAATACGGCATCCAGTACCTTTTTGCTGCTACGATTTTGGCAGGTATCCTGCAGGTCGCGCTTGGCTTATTAAAGGTAGGCACCTTGATGCGCTACATTCCGAAGCCTGTCATGACCGGTTTCGTAAACGGCTTGGGGATCATGATGTTCACTTCGCAATTGGATCATTTCCAAGGCAGCCTGCTTTTGCCGCTCCTGGGTCTGTTGGGAATCGCGATCATTTTCCTGTTTCCTAGAATTACGAAGAAAATCCCTGCGCCTATCGTTGCGATCTTGGTCATCACCGCGATTGTCCTGGGTTTTGGCTTGGATGTGAAAACGTTGGGCGATATGGGCTCCATCTCTACGGATTTGCCGCGCTTCGGCATCCCGGCTGTTCCGATGACAGTGGAAACTTTGCGGATCATTTTCCCAACTGCACTTTCGGTTGCTATCGTCGGATTGGTTGAGTCCTTGTTGACTGCACAATTGGTCGATGAAATCACTGACGAGAAGAGCGACAAAAATCAGGAAACGTTGAGCCAAGGTCTCGGGAATGTCGTTTCCGGATTCTTCGGCGGTATCGCCGGTTGTGGCATGATCGGTCAAACAATCATCAACCTGAATTACGGCGGCCTTGGCCGTCTTGCGACTTTCCTGTCCGGATTCTTCATGTTGTTGTCCGTTGTTCTTTTAAACGGTTCTGTCGTGCAGATTCCGGTTGTCGCTTTGGCGGCGGTCATGGTCGTTGTCTCTATTGAAACCATCAATTGGGATTCGATCAAACGTTTGCGCACGAACCCTAAAAACGAAAGCTTCGCAATGATCCTGACCGTCGCCATCGTTATCGGAACGCACAACTTGGCTTACGGTGTCGTAGCCGGTACTTTGGTCAGCGCCGTCTTCGCAGCTTTCAAAATGTCCCATCTCCATGTTGCAACAGGGACTGCTGATGATGATCACCACTACAAAGTGGACGGCCACCTTTACTTCGCTTCCGCCGAAAAATTCCTGGACTTTTTCGCTGAAGAGATCGAACATGAGGAAGAAATCGTCATCGACATCAGCGCCATGACTCTATGGGATTCCACTGCTGTCGAAGCGATCGACAAGCTCATTACCCGCAACAACAAACGGGGTGTAAAAACGACGCTTACCGGTGCGAACACGCAAAGTTCCGCTCTTTTCAAACGGATTTCGATCCACACGGAAAAATAAGAAAACTCACAGGCGGCCTTTTATCATCTTCTTCCTCCGGCGAGCGTGATCTTCGCCGGAGAACGGCTATCATTCCGAGTTGCGTTCTCCGATGAACCAAGCTTAATCGGAGGTGAGGCTGATTGTTACAGGTTGCCTCCGGCGAAGGGGTCACTCACAGGAGCTGCGTATACATTTCGGCGCTCTGTTCCAAAAAAGACAGGCTTTCCCACAAAAATGGGTAGCCTGTCTTTGTCGTATTTTCTGAACTAAAATCTATCTACACTTCCACCAGGTCAAATCGTGTAATGATGCCAAGCAGATTTTCCGTATTTTTGCCGCTGTGCGTCACCAGCAATGCATCGATTTTTTGGTTGTCGAATAGCGCTTCCGCCTCATAAATGCTCGCATCTTTTTTGACGAAGGCAAAATTATCCTTGTTATCGTCCAATACAAGGATATCGCGTGCCAGCGTTCCGCCGATCGACACGGTTGCCTCATGCGCATGTTGGGACAGCCAGTGCGTGATGCCATTTTCTGTCAACAAGCCCATCACTTTTCCTTTTCCGTCTTTAATCGGGAATTGCGTCAAATCAGTGTTCCTGATCGTTTCGAGGACAGCGGATAGCGGGGTAGTTTCCTTGAAGAATTTCACATCATCCGATTTGATGTCGAAAGCCGTCTTTGGTTTCAACAGTTGTTCATGGATTGCTTTGATCATAGTCAGTGACTCCTCATTGACGAGCACCAGATCGCTTTGGTTTCCGTGGCTCAAGAAATTGCGCAGATCCCCTAGTATCTGGAAGTCATCCCGCTTCCTTTTCACAAAACTGTCGTAGCGCGCGGCGTTCTCCACCAACTCATAAAAGCTGTAGTAGGATTTCCCGCGATTGGGCTTGTACGTCTTGTTGAAGAAACTCTCGATATCATTGAAATAACCCATAAATGCTTCGTTATTGCTATTCAATCGCCTTCACCCTCTCTCAAATTGATCTCGTTATGCTTCTATTCTAACAAGTCAAAGCGGGAAATACGAATCCAAAGCCTTTCATCCAAAGACGCTTGCTGCAACCGTTCTTCACATTGGCCTCCGAATTACTCCGAGCGTATAATGATATTATGATTGATAAGAAACGGAGGAAATGATATGACCACAGCGAATATCATGCTTTACGTAGAGGATGTAGAAGCGAATGCCGATTTTTGGAAACACTATCTCAATTTCAAGGAGGTTGAGCGTTATGACTTTGGGGATTCCATCAGCATCGTGCTGGCGGTGAGCTCTACGTGCAATCTGCAGCTTTTCAATATCGATTTCATCAGAAAGAATTCACCGGAAGTGGCCTCCAACAAACCTTCCTTATTGTTCGACATCTCCGATTTCGATGAGCTTTATGCGCGCTTCAAGGAGAACAACGAGACAGTCGGTGAGATCATCGAAATGGGCGGCGCCAGGACTTTCAACTTCCCTGACAGGGACGGGAACTACTTCGCCGTCCGGGAGGCGGCTGAATAAGCAGACCACGCGCTCCGAACAAAGTTTAGTCAAAGAACCACCGAATCCAAAGGCAAAACGCCTTGGATCCGGTGGTTCTTTCGTTCTGCATGACCCTCATTTCACTCCGAAAGATAATTCAGCCGGATGCCATCCGGACCGATCCGCTCGAATTTATCCAGCCTGAACTTCCGGATACGCTGATCAACACTGTTCCCGAACTCGAATAAAGAAACGGAATCGGAAATGCCTTCGATAAGTGGAGCGATGATGAGGCTGATTTCATCGACCAATCGTTCGCTCGCGAACGATCCGTTCACAAATCCTCCGCCGACCAGCATGAAAGTTTCGATGCCAAAATGGCTGTGCAGTTTGTCCAAGGCGACTGTCATCGACAATGGTTTGCTCTTCCCCGCAAAGATGTAGGAAACGCCCACTTTCCTGAGATGGGCCAGATACCGATCAGAGACCGCCTCGCTCAAAATCGTAACGATATGGTCGCCTCTTCTTTCCGGATACTCGTCACCGATCACATTCGTTTGCCAGCCGAGTTTCCCTTCCGGATCGACCGCAATCGCGTAAGTGCTGAAGGCAGCCGGATGAATGTAATCTTCCCTTGGGATGGCTTCATCCGAATAAATGGACAGGTCCACTTTGTTCCCGAGGGTGATGTGCTGCTCGAACGTGATCCGCCCGCAGATCCAATTGTCCGAACCGTAAGCTTGTAGCGTATCCTCATAGGCCTTTCCGTACGGCCCGAATTCGACCGCACTTAAATAGTGCCCCGCCGCGCGCCCGTCTATCGACATCGCCATGTGGCAAATCACTCTGTAAGGTCTGTTCATTTCTTTTTCCTCCATTCTGAATCTTAGTTGATGATTCCATCATAAACCCTTGAGGTTAGTTTAAGTCAAGAAGAAAGCGCAAATTTGGCCCACATCTATCAAATCACGTTTCTACTTTCGTACATACATCTGTGTTACATTGTCATATTCGACCAAACCATTATCTTTCAGGTGTTTTTTAGGCGTCGCAATTCTTCCTTTGCCTCTGCCACATATTGATTTATCTCGGTTTCCGTGTAATCATTCTTCAATCCAAAAAAAATATTATCTTCAATGATCGACTCATTATGTTCAATGATTTGTTTTGCATTTATTGACACAAAAATCACCTCTTTCTTTAAGTCCAAACATTTCTCTTGATGCGTTTCCAGCAATTCAGCACAACGGTTTACTGATTTCTTGAAAAATTTTATTAAAACATTTATTTAAAGCGTTGTTCAAGAGTATCATCCGCAGATATCAAGGAAAAGATACAAAATAACAGTTGGCAGGGTTACGGTTGCTTCGATTCCGCAAAGAAGAACTCCCACCTAACGAACTAAACCATGAGCTTTCTTACTTGAAGAGTGATATCAGGCACGGTCAAGTCAAGAAGGGTCTGTCAGTAATGATTATTCTCGAATCCGATCCGATGCTCCTCTGGCCGGAGGGATCGGAATCTGATTATAGCTCCGGTGAGGCTCCCGCTCGCAGGAGGACAACGCTAACTATCGGCACCTTCTCCGGCGAAGTCATCCTCATCGGAGAACAACTGAAATAAAATCCTAAACTCCGACCAAGCCTCGGTTCAACGGAACTGAGGGCCGGATCTTGCGTTCACCGTTATGCCATCAGGTATCCGGAAGTTTCCAACAAAAAGAGCCGCCTCAACTTGAGTCGGCTCCTTTTCTTGTTATTGATACTCCTATACCGTTCGCTCTTCCTTAGCGAATTGCGAAGGCGCGGTTCCGTAGTATTTTTTGAACAATTTGCTGAAGTGGTACGCGTCCTGATAGCCGACAGCCTGGGCGACTTCTTTGATGGTCCATTCTTCCTGCTTCAGCAGTTCCTTCGCATGCTTCAGGCGCACGTGGATCAGGTAATGGATCGGACTCAACCCGGTCGCTTCCTTGAAGATTTTCGAAAGATGGGCCGGGCTGACGAAGAGTTGCTGCGCCAGTTGTTCCAGCGTGATTTCTTCGGAATGGTGGTTTTCCAGATAATAGACGGCATGGTTCACCAGATGCTGTTGGCGCACGGCCGTTTGGGAAAGCGCCGAAGGGATCGTATTGTCGGATCCGTCCTCCAGACTCCGCAGCAATAATCCCAGCATCTCCAATATCAGCCCTTTGCCCATCAGCTGATATTCACTCCGCTGCTCGTTGAACTCCTTCGTCACCCGCCATGCCTTCTCCATGAAGGCATCCGCATAACAGCCAAGATCCAGCAATGCGCGTTTGTTCGGAAAATGATTACGGGGAAGTCCGTTCAGTGAGACGTTTGTCAGTCCGATATGCAGCTGATGGGAAAATGTACCCTCTTTTTGTCGCTCCGCATGTTTTACGCCCGGGTTAAACAGCATAACGGTGCCGGTCCTCAAGTCCTGGCGGATTCCGTCCACCAAGTAATCAGCTTCCCCTTCGAGCAGGATGCTGATTTCCAGAAAGTTGTGGCTATGCGTTTTGGAACAGTTTCCGGCTTCGTTCAGCGGATCGAAAGCATAGAGAATTTCGGGATTGAATGTTTGTACGTGTGTGTAGGCCATCGCAAAAGTCCTTTCTGTTGAATACCCTTATATTGTACAGGAATCTGACGAAGAAAAG
This sequence comes from Trichococcus sp., assembly GCF_055118575.1. Lineage (NCBI taxonomy): Bacteria > Bacillati > Bacillota > Bacilli > Lactobacillales > Carnobacteriaceae > Trichococcus > Trichococcus sp. The sequence continues at coordinate 28,285 of NZ_JBSQPW010000016.1, forward strand.
CCATTCTCATTCCTAAAAAAAACAGTAACCTGTTAACATACACTTTTTTTGAGGAGGACTGTCTTATGAATCATTACCAATGGATTTGGCGCTACGCACAGGCATACAAATCCAAAAGCTTACTGGCTTTATTATTTATTTTCCTGAATGCCCTCCTGATCATCATCGATCCGCTCTTGGCGGGGGAATTGATCGACAAAGTCATCGATGGCGGGCAGGATAATTTATTGGTGCCAATTTTGGCATTGATGATCGGCATCACGCTCTTCCGGACGACCATCCGCTACAGCTACCAGATGCTATTCGAGCGGATCGGTCAAAACACACTTTTTGTGTTGCGCCAGGACATGTACCGGAAACTGCAGGAGTTGGACTTCGACTTCTTCAACCATACCCGGGTCGGGGACATTATGGCGCGGATGACCGGGGATACCGATGCTATCCGTCACTTTGTTTCCTGGGTCACCTACAACATCCTGGAAAGCATCCTCTGGTTCGTGATGGCCGTCGCAGTCATGGGCACAATCCACCTTCCGCTGATGCTGGCTTTGGTGGCAGTCACGCCAATCATCTTCATCCTGACGCAAAAGATGTCCCAGAAAGCCTTCCCGCTGTTTTTCCAGATCAGGGAAAGCTTCTCCCGCCTGAATTCGATGGTGGAAGAAAACATCGGCGGCAACCGCATCGTCAAAGCGTTCGCGAGGGAAGACCATGAAATCGAAAAATTCACGAAGCACAACGAGGACTTCAAGCGCCGCAATCTGGATTCCGCTTCCGTATCCCGCACGTATCTCCCTTGGCTCGACGGCTTTGCCGGGACACTGAACGCGATAGCTTTGGTGCTCGGCGGCTTGTACGTCATCCGCGGGGAAATGTCGATGGGAGATCTGGTCGCCTTCAATGGCTTCCTCTGGATGCTGAACATGCCAATGCGCATGAGCGGATGGCTCATCAACGATGTACAACGCTTCTCCGCCGCCTGCGTCAAAATCCGTGACATGTTGGACACAGAGGCGCGGATTCCGGTAACGGCTGTCCAAGAGCACCAGCGGATCAAGGGGACCGTCACATTCGACGATGTCTCTTTCGCCTTCTCCGATGACCCCGGAACGGATATCCTGTCCCACGTTTCCTTTACGGTCGGTCCCGGACAAACGTTGGGGATTTTGGGCGAAACCGGCTCAGGCAAGACGACGCTCGTCAATCTGGTAGGAAGATTCTACGATCCCACTTCGGGAACCGTCCTGATCGATGGCAAAAGTGCCAAAGACTACCCGGTCCGCCAATTGCGGGAGAACATCGCCATGGTCATGCAGGACGTTTTCCTGTTTTCCGATACGATCGAGGACAACATCGCTTTCGGCAATCCGCAGGTGGACCGTTCCTACATCCAACAAATGGCCCGGATCGCCGATGCGGATGGCTTCATCACAAGTATGCCCCAAGGATACGACACGATTGTCGGCGAACGCGGAGTCGGTTTGTCTGGGGGGCAAAAGCAGCGTATTTCTTTGGCACGGGCATTGGCGAAGGATCCGGCCATCCTTATTTTGGATGACACCACTTCCGCGGTCGACATGGAAACCGAATCGAAGATCCAACAGGAGTTGCTTGGATTGACGGAAAACAAAACGACCTTCATCATCGCCCACCGGATTTCGTCGGTGCGGGATGCAGATCTGATCCTAATGATGGAAAAAGGCCAAGTCGTCGAACAAGGAACCCATGCGGAACTTTTGGCCAAGCGAGGCAAATACTATGACGTTTACTGCAAACAACTCGGATTGACTGGAGGGGAAATCAATGGCACGCAATACGTATGATGTCGACGAAAGCTTAGAACAAGAATTCAATTGGGGACATTACCGGCGCTTGGCCGGCTATATCCGCCCCTACAAAAAACCAATTTCAAAAATATTGGCTGTCATCATTGTGGCGAACATCGCCGGCATGGCGGGACCTTATTTCACAAAAATTGCAATCGATGACCTGATACCGTCAGGAAATGTGCCCCAGCTGTTGGGTTTGGGTGGGATCTTCATCCTTTCCCTTGTGCTGATCGGCTGGTGCATGCGCTATCGGATCTATGCCATCACCGAAGTCGGCCAGGACATTCTGAAAGACATGCGCTACGATATTTTTGCACATCTGCAGCGCCTGCCGTTTGCTTACTTCGACAACCGGCCCCACGGCAAGATTTTGATCCGCGTAGTCAATTACATCAATACGCTGAGCGACCTGCTGAGCAATGGGCTCATCAATCTGATTTCTGACCTTTTCAATGTAGTGATCACATTGGGCTTCATGCTTCTCATCGATGTGCGCTTGACGCTTTACAGCATGGCTCTTTTGCCGGTTCTCTTCGGACTGGTGCTGTTCATCAAAAAGCGCCAGCGGATAGCCTTTCAGATTTTGAGCAACAAACAGTCCAACCTCAACGCCTATATCCACGAAAGTATTTCGGGAATCAAAATCACCCAATCGTTTGCCCGCGAACAGGTCAATTATGACATCTTCAATGAAGTCAGCGAGGAATACCGGACGTCTTGGATGAAAGCCGTCAAAATCCAATTCCTGATGTGGCCCGGTGTACTGAATATTTCGGTACTGACGACCTGCCTGATCTATTTTGTGGGCATCCGTCAGATCGGTGTGTCCGTTTCGACCGGAACATTGATCGCCTTCATCGGCTACATCAACAATTTCTGGAATCCCGTCATCAATATCGGGAACTTCTATAATTCCTTGATCACTGCCACGGCCTATTTGGAGCGCATCTTCGAAACATTGGACGAGGTGCCTTCCATCCAGGATGCGCCGGACGCCTACGAGTTGCCGCCAGTCAAAGGCGCAGTCGACTTCGAAAATGTAACCTTCCGTTATGAGGAAGGCAAAGATATTTTACACAAGGTCAACTTCCATATCGAACCGGGACAGAGCATCGCTTTAGTCGGTCCAACAGGTGCGGGCAAAACGACCGTCATCAATCTGCTGAGCCGGTTCTACGACATCAATGAAGGCAGCGTCAAAATCGATGGTCACGACGTCCGCGATGTCACCCTCGGCTCCTTGCGCAGCCAAATGGGCGTCATGCTGCAGGATACCTTCATCTTCTCCGGTACGATTCTGGAAAACATCCGCTACGGCAAGCTCGATGCAACCGAGGAGGAAGTGATCGCAGCCGCGAAAGTTGTACGCGCCCATGATTTCATTCAAAACCTGAAGGACGGCTACCACACCGTTGTTGAAGAGCGCGGCAGTACCCTATCGGCTGGCCAACGACAATTGCTCTCCTTCGCCAGGGCCCTGCTTGCCGATCCGAAGATCCTGATTCTCGATGAAGCTACCGCCAGCATCGATACCAGGACCGAAGAACTGCTGCAGGAAGGCCTCCAGAAACTGCTGAAAGACCGGACTTCCTTCATCATCGCCCACCGGCTGTCGACAATCAAAAACAGCTCCCGGATCTTCTACGTGGCAGGAGGCAATATCGCCGAAGCCGGCACCCATGAAGAGCTGATGGCCAAAAAAGGCCTGTATCACCATCTCTACCAATCCCAATACGACCTGCTGCAGGCCGTGTGAATAACGTTAGCCGCATAGCTGAACGCACTGTCTGATCAGGTTGTCCGATAACCCGATCGAATCGGACAACCAGCCCGCAACGCGGTCCCACGAACATGATTATTGCCGTATTTCCCGGCAGCTTCTCCATTTACAAAAAATATCCGAAAAAGATGCGTTCCCGGCCTTGGAGCAGTTGCTCCTAGGCGCGGGAACGCATCTTTTTGATGTTTTTAACAGTTTTTCTTACGTCAGTCCGCTTTGTTTGCGATCAGTTCTTTGGCTGCTGCCGCACCTTCCAAAGCTTCCCATTTCCATTCCATCACTTCCGGAATGTCCTCGCCGTTCTCGCGGATGAACTTATGGTGGAAGTCCACCGTTTCCGTCATCTTTTGCGAGAAGGCTGACGCTTCTTCGCCGTAAACAGCATTGGCCGCATCCTGCGCCAAGTGGAAACGGTCCATCTCGGACAAGACGCGCATGTCGAATGGTGTCGTGATGTCCCCATTCTCGCGGTAGCCATGGATGTGCAGGTTATGGTTGTGGCGATCAAAGAAGATGTCACGGATCAAGCCTTCAAAACCGTGGAAAGCAAAGATGACTGGTTTGTCGGCCGTGAAATAGGCGTCGAAGGCTTCATCGCTCAAGCCGCGCGGATCCACATCCGGATGGCGCAGTTTCAACAGATCCACGATGTTGATGAAACGGATCTTCAATGCCGGGAACTGCTTGTGCAGAATCGTGACTGCCGCAAGTGCCTCCAGGTTCGGTTCCGTTCCCGCTGCTGCGATCACGACATCCGGTTCTTCGTCACCGCAAGTCGAAGCCCAGTCGATCACTTTCAGGCCATCCTTCACCAATACTTCTGCTTCTTCAGCAGAGTAGAATTGTGGACGCGGGTGTTTCGAAGACACGATCAGGTTGATCTGTTCCTCGGAAACCATCGTTTCCGCCATCACGGCCATCAAGGAGTTCGCATCCGCCGGCAAGTATTCGCGGATGAATTCCGGTTTCTTCTCAGCCAAGTGCGTCAACAAACCCGGATCTTGGTGGGTGTAACCATTGTGGTCTTGTTGGAAAACGGTAGAAGTCGCGATCAAGTTCAATGACGGATAGTGCTTGCGCCATGTCTGTTCTTTGGCTTTGCGCAACCATTTGAAATGTTGGGTGATCATCGAGTCCACCACGCGCAGGAAAGCCTCGTAACTTGCGAAGAAACCATGGCGACCGGTCAGGACATACCCTTCCAGGAAGCCTTCGGCCTGGTGTTCGGACAACTGCGAATCGATGACACGGCCGGACGGTGAAAGCCATTCATCATAAGCAGGATCGATCGCTTCCATCCAGACGCGGTTCGTCACTTCGAAGACTTTGTTCAGGCGGTTCGATTTGGTTTCATCCGGTCCGAAGATGCGGAAGTTATCCGGATTGTCCACGACCAGGTCGCGCGCGAAGTTACCGAACTCGATCATGTCCTGGGCAATGACTGCGCCCGGAGTCGTCGTGTCGACGGCATACTGCTTCCAATCCGGAATATTGAGTGGTTTCGGATCGATTCCGCCGTTCGTGACCGGATTCATAGCCATCCGTCGGTCGCCTTTCGGTGCCATTTCTTTCAGCTCAGCCACCAATTGGCCGTCGGCAGTGAACAGTTCTTCGGGACGGTAGGACTGCATCCAATCCACCAGCGCATCGATGTGTTGCATATGATGCGCATCTACCGGAATCGGCACTTGGTGAGCGCGGAAGCCGCCTTCAATCGGTTCACCGTCCCATGTTTGCGGACCCGTCCAGCCTTTCGGGGTGCGGAAAATGATGACCGGCCAAACCGGCATCTTCGCTTCGGCTGCGGAGCCTTTACGGGCTTCGGTTTGGATCGCTTTGATTTTTTCGACAGCCGTATCCAACACTTGCGCCATGATCGGATGCACCGCTTCCGGATCGGTCCCTTCCACGAACAACGGCTCCCAGCCCATGCCGTTAAAGTACTGCGTCAATTCTTCGTTCGATTTACGGTCGAGGATCGTCGGATTGGAGATTTTGCCGCCGTTCAGGTACAGGATCGGCAAGACAGCCCCATCCGTGACCGGATTGATGAACACATTGGAGAACCAACCAGCCGCCAACGGACCGGTTTCAGCTTCCCCGTCACCGACGACAGTCGCCGCGATCACTTCCGGATTGTCGAAGATAGCGCCGGTGGCGTGAGAAAGCGAATAGCCGAGTTCGCCGCCTTCATGGATCGATCCGGGTGTTTCCGGTGCCGCATGGGAAGCGACCCCGCCGGGAAAGGAGAATTGTTTGTAGAGTTTCGTCAACCCTTCCAGATCTTCCGTGATTTCCGGATAGATTTCTGTGTAAGAACCGTCCAGATAGGCGTTCGAAACCATGACTTGGCCACCATGTCCCGGACCTTCGACATAGAACATGTTCAAATCATATTTGTTGATGACGCGGTTCAAGTGGGCATAGATGAAGTTCTGTCCGGAGATGGTTCCCCAGTGGCCGATCGGATGCAGCTTCACATCGGTTGCCTCGATCGGGCGTTGCAGCAAAGGATTGTCCTTCAGGTACAGTTGTCCCACGGAGATGAAATTGGCGGCGCGCCAGAAGGCATCCACCTTGTCCAGATACGCTTTTGAATCAAATGCAGTCATTTTTGTTGCTCCTTTTCATTATATTATTGAAAACGTTTGCGAACACTTTCACAAATGCCCTCCAAAAAATCGGTTTGACGATTTTCTGTCAAACCGATCGAAAAAAACTATTTGATTAAGGCCACTTCAAGGCCGACCAGTTTTGCCCAAGCCAGGATCTGATCTGTGCTCAAACTCAATGAAACAACAGTGTGGTGACCGCCGCCAGCTTCGATCCAAGCGCGGATGCCGTCATGGAAATTCGGTTTCACTTCCCAAAGGACGCGTGCGACAGGAAGGTTCGGAGCTGCCTCAGTCGGTTCAAAGGCAAGAACTTCATTCACCAATAACTTGTAGTGCGTTCCGAAGTCAGCCATCGAAACGACAACGCCGTCCCCTGCTTTGCCGTCGAATACAAGGCGGGCAGGCTCTTCACGATTCCCCATCGATAATGGTGCGATCAGAATTTTCGGTTTGTTGACTGCCAGTCCTGGATCGACTTCCAACATATGCGATTGCAGAATCGCTTCTCTGCCTTCAGCCATTTCATACGTGTAGTCTTCCATGAAGCCGGTGTCGATGTTGTGGGACATGATCTTCATCAAGCGGTCGATTGCTGCTGTTTTCCAGTCGCCTTCGCCTGCGAATCCGTAGCCTTCTGCCATCAAACGTTGTACTGCGAGACCTGGTAATTGTTGCAGGCCATGCAGATCTTCAAAGTTTGAGGTAAAGGCAGTATAGCCGCCCGCTTCCAAGAAACGACGGATGCCGATTTCTTGACGCGCCTGCACTTTGACGTGCGCTTCCCATTTGCCTTGCTCATAATCGCCGTAGTCGAAATCATACAAATCTTTGTATTCATTGAACAAAGCATCGACTTCTTCGTCTGCGACCGCATCGACATAGTCCACTAGATCACGGATGCCGTAGTAATCGACTGTCCAGCCGAATTGGATTTGTGCTTCCACTTTGTCGCCTTCGGTCACGGCAACGTTACGCATGTTATCGCCGAAACGCGCCACTTTGATGGAGAAGCTTTCATTGTAGGCTACCGCCACGTCCATCCATTCCGCGATTTGGGTTTGGACATTTTCACGTTCCCAATAGCCGACAACGACTTTGTTGTTCTTTTTCAGGCGCGCATTGATGAAGCCGTACTCGCGGTCGCCATGTGCCGCTTGGTTCAAGTTCATGAAATCCATATCAATTGTTGCCCATGGAATGCTTTCGTTGAATTGAGTTGCCAGATGCAATAACGGTTTTTGCAACAGTTTCGTTCCGCGGATCCACATTTTGGCTGGCGAGAAGGTATGCATCCAAGTGATCACACCTGCCACTTCATCACGGTAATTCACTTCTTTCATGATCTTCGTGATCGTATCGGGCGTTACCGCCAATTCCTGCAGCACAAGCGGATAAGGCAGTTTGCCGCTGTTGTTCAGGCTTTCCACGATAACAGCCGCATTGTTTTTAACTGTTTGTAAAGCTTCTTCACCATATAAATGTTGTGAACCGACTACGAACCAAAATTCTTTTTTTCCTACTTCTAACATATCTCCAGCTCCTCTATTTTTTCTGCCCGTAATAGGCGTTTTCTCCGTGTTTTCGCAAATAATGTTTATCCAGAATGCGTTGCGGCAGTTCTTCCGCGAAGGCATTCAATTGACGGGCGAACAGATTGGTTTTGCAGACCTCGTCCAATACGACCGCGTTCAGTACAGCACCCTTCGCATCCTTGGCCCAAGTGAAAGGCCCGTGCCCATGCAGCAATACGCCGGGAACTTCCATCGGTTTGATGCCGCGTTCGCGGAACGTTTCCACAATGGCGTTTCCCGTTTCTTCCTCGTAACCCCGATCGATTTCCGCTTGCGTCAGGAAACGCGCGCAGGGAACCGTGCCGTAGAAGGTATCGGCATGTGTCGTACCCATGGCCGGCACATCCAATCCAGCTTGCGCCCAAATCGTGGCCCAAGTCGAATGTGTGTGCACAACCGCGCCGATTTCCGGGAATTCTTTGTAGAGGACGGCATGCGTCGGCATGTCGGATGACGGGTTCAGATCCCCTTCGATGACGTTGCCGTCAAAGTCGCAGACAACCATATCGCTCGCTTTCATGTCGTCATAGCCGACACCGCTGGGCTTGATGACGAACAAGCCTTTTTCGCGGTCAACCGCACTGACGTTTCCCCAGGTGTATTTGATCAATCCCCGTTCCGGCAATTCCAGATTGGCTTGAAAAACTTCTTCTTTTAATTGTTCCAGCAAGATGTTTCCTTCCCTTCTATCTCAAACTCAAATGCTCGACTGCAGCCTGTTCGATCGCCAGCCCTTCTTGGTAACGTTCGATGAAGGTTCCGAAACCTTCAACGTCGCGCACATCAGGAGCGATCGTGATGCCTTCATCGGCACCGAATACTTTCTTGTCCAAAAATGCATCCAAACTCTCTGACGTTTCCTTGCGGTCCATGTAGGCAGCCAACAATGCGATGCCCCATGCCCCGCCTTCTCCCGCTGTCTCCATGACGGTGACCGGTGCGTCCATGACGGCAGCCAGTACTTTCTGGCCGACCTCAGGGGTTTTGAAGATACCGCCGTGGCCGACGATCTTGTCGATTGCAACATGTTCCTGCTTCAGGATATTCATGCCGATCTTCATCGCTCCGAAAGCGGTGAAGAGATGCACGCGCATGAAGTTGGCCAAGTTGAAGTTGCTTTCCGGTGTGCGGACAAACAACGGCCGACCTTCCGCCAAATGGGTGATGTTCTCGCCCGAGTAGTAACCGTACGAGAGCAATCCGCCGCAATCGGCATCGCCTTCAAGCGCTTTGTTGAATAACGTAGCGAATAATTTGTCCGTATCAATTGTAAAACCGGCAGCTTCGCTGAATTCCCGAAAAAGCTTGACCCAGGCGTTGATATCGGATGAACAGTTATTGGTATGGACCATCGCGACCAGGCTTCCTGCCGGTGTCGTCACGAGATCGATTTCCGGATGCACTTCATTCAAGTCCTGCTCCAATACGATCATCGCAAATGCCGAAGTCCCTGCGGATACATTTCCGGTGCGCTCCGCCACGCTGTTCGTGGCGACCATGCCGGTCCCGGCGTCCCCTTCCGGCGCACATAACGGGATGCCCGCTTCGAGTGTGCCTGTCGGATCAAGCAGTTTGGCCCCCACTTCCGTCAGATTCCCGGCTGCGTCCCCTGCCAACAGTACTTCCGGCAGCAGATCCGCCAATTTCCAAGTCGCGCCTTTTTCTGCGACCAATGCATCGAACTGACCAATCATCCGTTCGTCGTAATTTTTCTTCTCGACATCGATCGGGAACATCCCGGATGCGTCGCCGATTCCCAAAACTTTCTTGCCTGTCAGTTGCCAATGGATGTAGCCTGCCAAAGTCGTAAAGAAAGCGACTTCATTTGTATGTTCTTCCTTATTCAAAACCGCTTGATACAGGTGAGCAATGCTCCAGCGTTGCGGGATATTGTATTTGAACAGTGCGGTCAATTCCTTTTCGGCATCAGCCGTAGTGGCGTTGCGCCAAGTCCGGAACGGCACCAATAACTCATTTTCCTGATTGAACGCCATGTAGCCGTGCATCATCGCGCTGAAACCGATCGATCCGACTGCGGTCAAGGTCACGCCGTATTTCTCTTTAACCTCGCGCGTCAGTTCTGCATAGCTTGTCTGAAGGCCCTTCCAAATCTGGTCCAATGAATACGTCCAAATGCCTTCCACCAATTGGTTTTCCCATTCGTAACTGCCGGATGCGATCGGAGTGAAGCGGGAGTCAATCAGCACCGCCTTGATGCGGGTGGAGCCGAATTCGATTCCGATGCTCGTCTGCCGCGATTCGATATCAGTGACTATCGCTTGTAACTTCTCAGTCAAAATATTTCCTCCTTTTTGCGGTACACCCTTTTGCGGATGCTGTCCGTTCTTCTTGGATTCATTATATTCTATATGTCCGTACATGTAAAGGAGTAATTTGAATATTTGTCCGAACACAAAAAAAGAAGCCATCCCGGTTTTTGGGACAGCTTCATTCTTCAGTTATCAGATCCGTTTGACCGAATCGCGGATGATCAGCTCCGGCTCGAATATTTTGTTGCCTGTCACTTCTTGCTGTACGGCCAGCATGATCCATTCAGCAGCTGCCGCTCCCAATTCTTCTTTCGGATGGGAAAGCGTCGTCAGCTTGACGCTGCCTGCCGTGCTCAGGAACGAATCGTCGTTGCCGACCACTGAATAATCTTCCGGAACCCGTTTGCCCATGTCAGCAAGCGCTTGGATCAAGCCCTGCGCCACTTCATCGTTGTAGCAGACGATTCCGGTGACTTCCTGATCGCTCGCCAGTTTCTCCCGAATCGTTTGGAAAACTTGCGCCTTCGTCTCTGTTGTGTACGTGTAGACATTTTTCGGATCGAAATTTGTACGCATCTCTTCGTGGGCTTTGATGAAGCCTTTCATGCGGTACTTCCCTTGCAGGTCATCGATTTTCGTGATCAGCGCCAAATGCTGATGGCCTTGCTCGAACAGATGTTTCGTAGCGAGATAGCCCGCTTTCGTGTCATTGACGCAAATGAACGGGACCGACAGTTCCTCATAGTTGGCATTGATCATGACGACCGGTATGCCGCGTTCCTTGAAGGATAGATAATAAGCCAAATTTGGATTGTATTGGTTACTTTTTGTCGGTTCCACGATCAGCCCCGAGACGCCTTGGCTGAGCATCTGTTCCAGACACTCCCGCTCCTGATCGACATCGTTGTTCGTGCTCGCCAACAGCAAGGAGTAGCCATTTTCCCGCAGCTTCTGCTCGATGCCGCGGATGATCGACGGGAAAATATAATCCGACAGATACGTCGTGATAACGCCGATCGTTTTGCTCGAAGACACTCCGTCACCACGTCTCTGATACGTATCGTCGACGTAAGTCCCGGAACCTTTCTCCTTGCGCAAAAAGCCTTCATTCACCAACAAGGCGATCGCTTCCCGGACGGTATGGCGGCTGACTCCATAGTCCTTCTGTAATTGCAGTTCGGGCGGAATGACTTTACCTACCACGAATTCGTTCGAAAGTATTTTTGAGCGTATCTCATCGGCAATCACCTGGTATTTTGTTTTCATCGTATGTTCTCCCTCTATATATGTCCGTACAAATAGTATAGTAAACTGTGCAGAAAAATACAAGTGCCCATTGATGGATACTATGCAAAAAACGGAATCCCTGCTTGATATAGCAGGGATTCCGGTAACTTTCACAACAAAGTTTCGATTGGGGTGTAGACTGCACCGACCGATTCGGCGACATCTTTATTCGTCAACTTGCCGTTGTGCACGTTGAATCCGGTCAGGATGGTCGGATTGTTTCTTGCCGCTTGGACTGCTCCCTGATCAGCAATCTCCAAAGCATAAGGCAAGGTCACATTTGTCAACGCAATCGTGGCAGTGCGTGCGACGGCACCAGGCATGTTCGGCACCGCATAATGCAGGACGCCGTATTTTTCATAGACTGGATTGTCGTGGGTGGTCGTGCGATCTTCGGTTTCGAAAATACCGCCCTGATCCACGGCGATGTCGACGATCACGGAACCCGGCTGCATGCTTTTCACCATTTCTTCGGTCACTAACGTAGGCGCTTTCCGGCCTGGGATCAGGACAGCCCCGATGACGACATCAGCATCCTTGATGGCATGGGCAATGTTCCACTCGTTCGACAGCAACGTGATGACCGCGTTTCCGTACAAATTTTCGATTTCCGTCAATATTTCCGGTCTGACGTCCAGGATCGTGCAATGGGCACCTAAACCCAACGCAATCTGCAGCGCATTGCGTCCGGCCACACCGCCACCGATGATGACGACTTTCCCATTCGCAACACCCGGAACGCCGCTCAACAGAATACCTTTACCGCCGTATGGTTTTTCCAGGAACTGCGCACCGATCTGGACGGAAAGACGGCCCGCTATGACGCTCATCGGCGTCAGCAACGGCAAGTCCCCTTTCTTGCCGACCATCGTTTCGTAGCCGATTGCGGTCAGGCCCCCTTGCAGCATCGCCTCCGTCAATTTCGGTGCGGCCGCCAAGTGCAGGTATGTGAACAGAATCAGGTCTTCGCGGAAGTATTTGTACTCCGATTCCAACGGTTCCTTCACTTTGATGACCATTTCCGCGGCCCAGACTTGGCCTGCGTCTGCCAACACTTTCGCTCCCGCTTTTTCGTATTGTCCGTCTTCGAATCCTGATCCGACACCGCATCCGGATTCGACCATTACCTGGTGGCCGTTCTGTACCAGCATCTGCACACCTGCCGGCACTACTCCCACGCGGTTTTCGTTATTTTTGATTTCCTTCGGTACTCCAATGATCATTCTTTTTCTTCCTTTCCGATGAATGTATCCACTGCCAAAATGGCGGCGACGACTTGCTCAGCCGTTATGTTTTTGTTTAGATTTTTCATGGTGTTGCTCGGCGCCACTGCAAGCTTTCCGATTTCAAGGAGCTCTTCACGCGTGGCTCCGGTCAGATGCATCTCGGCCAAAGTCGTCGGCATCCCGATTGCGGCCAGGAAACGGCTATACCTTTTGAATTCTTCTTGTGGGCGCTCTTCAAGTATGAGTTGGACCAACAGGCAAAAGCCGACTATTTCCCCATGCGTCAAGCGATGGACCTCGCCTTTGATGGCCGTGAATCCGTTGTGGATGGCATGGGCGGCGGCCAAGCCACCATTTTCAAAACCCAGTCCCGACAGCAGCGTGTTCGCCTCGACGATCGCCTCGACAGCCGGCGTCACCAAGCCTTTTTGGACAGCAGCGAATGCGCTGAGTCCTTCACGGAATAAGGTTTCTTCGCACGCTTCCGCAATAGCGGTGCCGGCAATCGTTGGCAAACCGCCGGCCAAAGCATTCTCCCCCGAGGCTTTCGTTGCCAGCGCTTCTGCACAGGTAGCCAAGGCATCCGCCATACCGCTTGCGAAGAATCGAATCGGCGCTTGAATAACGATCTGCGTATCCACGAGCACCAAATCAGGGTTCTTCGCATAGAACCGGTAATGATCGAACAACCCGTCCTCGGTATAGAGAACAGAGATGGCGCTGGTCGGTGCATCCGTGGAAACGGTGGTCGGGACAATCACGACCGGCAAATCACAAGCCGCTGCGATGCCTTTCGCGACATCGATGATTTTGCCGCCGCCGAGACCGATGACCACATCCGCAGTGACATCGGCGACCGCGTCAGCCAAACGGACCATTTCATCAAGCGAGGCTTCGCCAGTGAAGGCTTCATAATGGTAAGGAAAACCCTCCAGCGCCCGTTCCACTTTTTCCTGGAGCAAGCACCAAACGAAATCGTCCGTAAGCAGGAATGCCCTTTTCCCATAGACAGCCGTTTCCTTCCCTAATATGTCTATAGCGCCTACTCCTTGAATATACCGGCTAGGCGACCGAAAAACATGATAAGCCATATGCGCGCCCCTTTTCCAATTGTGATTTAATTATCATATAATGATTTTACCACAATTACACCCCGTTTTTTTCTGGTCAAAAAAAAATCCTTCGGAGCTTTTGGGCTTCCGAAGGATTCTGATTTTATGAATATTCTGACTGTTAGGCCTTGGCTGTATGCCTACTTTTAAGAAACTGCTACTCCCGATTCCGGTTCTTTGCCGGCTGCCGCTGGACTGATCTCCTTATCAGCTGAAATGTCTGCAGACAAGGTGTCATTGAGCGCGCCCAGTTTGCTGCCGATATTTTTATTTCCGATGAAAGACTCGATCAAAGCAGTCACATCCATCCCGGTCGTTTCTTTGAGGCCTTCCTGGGTAGCAGTGAGGACTTGACTGGCATAGTTGGCCACTTTTGCAGCCCCTTGACTGCCGTTGCCGCCATCGATTACCGTGATTCTGTCGATATTGGAGATCGGTTCCGCAGCAGCACGCACGATATCCGGATATTTTTCGATCAGCATCGTCAAGATGGCTGCTTCCCCGTATTGTTTCAACGCGTTCGCTAAAGCTTCCTTCGCTTTCGCTTCGGCTTCCCCGATCGCAAGGATGCTGGCAGATTCCGCCAAACCGTTCAGTTCCTTCTCTTTGGCCCTTGCTTCGGATTCCCAGATTGCTTTTTGTTTGTCGGCAGCCGCTTTGGTTTCGATGGCATACCGCTCTGCATCAGCTTTCTTACGCACTTCTGCGTCATATTGTTTTTCTCTCCGGATGATTTCTTTCTCTTCCAGTTCGATTTGTTTCACACGTTCCGTTATGTCAACGTTCATTTCTTTTTCTTTCAACAAGATGTCCAGCTGCGCTTTTTCCAGCGCATAAGCATTATCGGCTTTTGCTTTGGCTACGTCCTGCTCTTGACGGAATGCCGCCAGCTTCAATTCCTTCTGTTTATTCGATTCCGCAATCTGGGTCTCTCTCAAAATTTCGGCTTCCTTCGATTCTTGCTCCGCTTGGGCACGCTTGATGCGCGTCTCTTTATCGGCTTCAGCCTGAGCGATATGCGCATCCCGTTTGACCTGGGCGATCCGCGGTTGTCCCAGAGCATCCAGATAACCATTTTCATCCGTCACTTCCTTCACGGTGAAAGAGACGATGACCAAGCCCATCTTAGCCAAATCAACACTGGCGACTGCCTGGACTTCTTGCGAAAACTTATCGCGGTTCTTGTAGATTTCTTCGACCGTCATAGAACCCAGAATGGAGCGCAAATGGCCTTCCAAAACCTCGCGGGCTTCATTCTCCAGATCCTCTGTCGGCTTGCTTAAGTACTGTTCGGCTGCTGTGGCTATTTCTTCCACTGTGGAACCGACCTTAATGATAACTGTTCCGTCAGCTGAGACAGGAACCCCTTCCTCCGTGTAGACAGCCGGCGTACTGACTTCCAATTTGCTCGACAAGAGCGATAGCTCCTTGGCTGTCTGAAATACCGGGATGACAAAAGTACCACCGCCGCGCACCACTTTCATCGTGTTGCCGGTCGCTTTGTCGATGTGCGTATTCTTGCTGCCAAGAAAACTTCCGCTGACGATCAGCGCCTTATCCGGCGAAGCCGTTTTGTAGCGCCCGATGAAAATGATCAAAGCAACCACCAATAAAACCACTAAAATACCGATACCCATAAACTGATCCAAAAAATTCGTCATTTATTTTCCACCTTTATATTTTTTTTGATTCCATTCAGTCGTTTTATCCACAGGGCTGTGGATAGCATTTCTGTAGGGCGTGACATAGGCAATGTTATCCCGGACTTCAATGATCAGTACCGTTTCTCCGCTGGCGATGTTCAGAATATCCGCGGTGTCGGAACAGGCATAGATGAGCGCCATTCTGTTCATTTTACCGAATCCGGTCGATACGATGATTTCACCGATCGTTTTCTGCCCGATCGGCACGGTCACCGTCGCTTCTTTGCCTTCCAAATCTTTTGAGCTGGTGATGGTGCTGTTTTCCGCGCGCTTCAATAAGGGCAGGACAAAGAAAATCTTGAAGGCGATGATGAAAGCTGAAACAACCAGAAAAGCCACTGCGAACGAGGCATTTGACCAACTATCCGATTTTTGCAGCGCATTGACGAGCAGACTCGCCGTCAAAATGCCCAGAAAAAAATCAGTGATATCGTAGAAGCCCACAGACAAAATATCATTGAGCGGGAATGTCAAGACAGTGCCGGCCACACCAATGATGAACAGCAATTCCAACGGCTCAATCGTTCGGAAAAGTGTAATCATATTTCGTCATCCTCCTTTCGATAAATTTTTTGTAACAAAAATGAGCCGCGCACATGTTCATTATCGAACAAAATGAGCCTGAAGTAAAGCCAGAACCCTTTTGGCCTTTTCGGCTATGGCCTAGCCGGAAACCACCAAAAGAGGCCCAGATACAGCGATCCGGCCTCTTTACATTTCCGTTCAAGGAAAACATGGCTTCCCCATTCGGATGAACTACTCTTCTGTTTTCTTACCTGACTTGTTGAAGTAAATCCCCGAAACATTAGCGATGGCCATAACTCCGATAGCAAGTCCGCCGTACAATAAAGTCGATTGGCTGACGGATGTTTCGGCGACGAGCGCATCAGGATTAACTGCGGCCCCTTCATCGTACAGCGCTTTGATTTCATCCGCCGGGAGGACGATGCCGTCCTGGATGTACAATTCATCGATCAGACCTTTGAACGGCTGATCCCAGTAGTTGACGGCCAAGCCGAATGATGCAGCTGAACCTTCAAAGATGTTCGGGAACGCCTCACCCGCGAACCGTTCCTCGCCATTGGTATAGACGGCAACCTTTCCATCCGAAACGGTAAAGGCCACGTGGCTCCACGTATCAGCCGGGATGGTGGAACCGATCGGCGCATCATACCATTGCTGACCAGACCAGAGCATCGTCTGGTTGGCTGGACCTACAGGCGTCAGGCTGATCCAACTTTGCTCAGTGGCAGCCCCGAAGAAGGCCGTCGTGAACTGATTCAACTCAGCTGGATTGATCCAAAAAGCTACGGTATAGGCATTCTGGGTGATCAAGCCCTTTCCAAGCGACAGTCCGGATTTACCGTCGAACGAAGCAGCCTGCCCTTTGATACCCTCAACGAACGGCACAGCTCCGCCTGTGTTGTTGATCCGGTCCCCGGTCACTTGCGCATCGGTTTGATCGCCTGCCGCATTCTGATAGGTCTCATCAAAGGAATAATAAGCCGAAAGCTTGCCGGCTTCCTTCGGTTCGACTTGGATTTCGAAGCTGAGCTGCTCCGATTGCAGCTCGTTTTGGATAAGTGCCGTCAACGTCACGATCGCTGCCGGTTGGTCCGCTTCGGGACGTGTGACGACGCCTGTTTCCGAAATGACTGCAGGATCGGAGGAAGTCCATTGGATAGTGGTTCCGCCCGCAGCGGTAGTCGGCAACTCGATGTTCTTCACGACGGATTCCGGCATGGACGCAGAAAGTTCCGCTTTGATTTTCTCCATCTGCTGCGCGTCCGTTGTCGTACTCGTTTGACTTCCCCAGATGACCTGTCCGCTCTCGGACATGCCGCTGAAGGTCATGACCCACGCTTCTGTCGTCGGATCCCATTGGTTGATGAACACCCCGTCATAAGTGCCGTCAGCCAGTTTCAGCTCAACCCGATAATCATCATACAGCCGCCATGTGCCTGCCTGTGCCCCCGCAACCGTACCGTCAGCCTGCAACTGAATCAGTGTGGATTCCGTCAATTGGCCGGTGATCTGGTTGCCGTGGTTGACGAATTTGTAAGTGCCGGTGACTTCTTCTCGGGTCACTTCCGTTATCGTCTCGCCGGCATAGCGATACGGTGTCGGAACCGGCCAGTCGTTGCTGTTCTTGAACGTCTGATGGACACGCACTTCATGCGTCTCGCCTTTGTTCGGGAAGCGGGTATGGAACACGAGAAATTCCTTATCAGCTTTGGCATCGATGTAATAGGAATTGTGTCCCGCCGACAGATAGCCGACGCCGTCCCCGGTTCCGTCTTCACCCAATTCGCGGGTGAACAGGAAGTTCCCGATCAGTTTGTTGCCGATAGCCTGATGGTCATTGACCCCGGGGAAATTGCCTACACCTTTGTCGAAGGTTTCGGGATAGACGGCTTCGCTTCCTGCTGCATCCACGTAAGGTCCTGTGATCGACTTCGAACGGAATTGTCGCATTTGGTAGCCGCCGTCAGACGCCAATCCACCATATGTCAAATAAAGATAATAATAGCCTGCTTTTTTGTCGTAGACGGCATAAGTCCCTTCAGAAGAACGCCCATACCCGGCGGCGATCTTGGTTCCGAAATAACGGTCGATCATTCGGCCATCCTTAGTCACGCCGTCTTCGCCCGGGTAAAGCGGAATGCCCGTCTTTTTGTCCAATTCAAGAATGAAGGTCCCGCCCGACCACGAACCATACGTCATCCACAGTTTCCCTTGCTTGTCGTACAGGACATTGGCATCGATGGCGTTCGTGTATTCCGCATTGTTGTAGACACCGTTTTCCGTGAACCACTCTGGATTAGGCTCTTCCAGTACGCCCTCTTCGATCAGCTCATCGATATTTGTGCTCTCCCATTGCTTGTTGACGTCACTGTTCGCATCATACGTTTCTTCCTCCGTGAATCCGGAATAGATGATCGTATCGACATATGTGTAGGGTCCTTCGATATTCTTGGACACAGCCAAGCCGATAGCCGAACGAATGTAAGTAGATGAAACGCTGTAGTACAGCATGTAGGCGCCTTTGCTGCCGTCCGCATTTCTGTACTGCTTGTTCCAGATGACATCCGGTGCCCAGACCGCATAGCCGCCTTTGCTGTCAGCATCATCTTCCCCGGCCCAAGCGAAGGATTCGGAAAGGTTTCCGCTCAGGTCACCGTAAATCGTGTTGTCCGTACTGGTGTAGCCGTTGGTGAAATTCTGCCAATTGATCAGATCCGGCGATTTCGCGGCTGCGATATGCGAGCCGAATACGTAATACATCCCGGATTTCTGATCTTGGATGATGGAAGGATCGTGGACCGATGCATTCGAGAAAGTGATGGGCTCATCTGATTCTGCCGCGTGCACCTGTGACTTGGACTGGACCGTTGCAGCCATGCTGATGGCCATACCGCAAAGCAACAACTTGGATATTCTTGACCTGGTAATGATAAAAAACGCCTCCTTTATAATTGCAACCGCTAACATTTGATTCCGCACAAAATAGATGTACTTACAAATTAAGATATAAAATTTAATTTGTTCGTACAACTATTATGGTGGTCGGAGGTTACTTTTTTATTTTGAGCAGGGTGGCGGGTTATTTTTCTTTCGTTTTGGCTGAAATAACCCGCCAACGGGCTTTTGGTCGTTTATTTTGCGTTATATTCGCCGAGATAAGCGGCCAACTGGTTTTTGGCGGGGTACTCCACTCACCTTTCGATACTAAAAACCCGCCAAAAAGGGTTTGGCGGGTTTTTAGTATTCTTGCAGCCTTATACTCTTCCGGCTAATGACTCAATCACAGACTATTCCTCCGTTATTACTTTCAGATATTGGTCTCCCCAGTCGCAAATCGATTGGACGACCGGTGCCAATTCCTTGCCGATGTCGGTCAGGTGATACTCGACTTTTGGGGGAACAACAGGATAGACCGTCCTGGCGATGATCAGGTCGCGCTCCAACTCCCGCAGCTGCCGGATCAGCATCCGTTGGTTGATGTCAGGAAGGATCTTGTTGAACTCGCTCAGCCGCAGCGTTCCGTTGTGGAGTAAGGACCAGATGATGGCAATTTTCCATCTTCCCCCCACAACAGATAACGCTAAATCTTTAGTGTTGTAAAATTCTTTCTCTTGGTATTGGATCATCAGGCAGCCTCTTTTCATAAAATTAACCATAGTGACAATTATGTCAGTATTCACACAACAGTCATTATATAGTATTCTTTAACAGAACGAAATACCATTTTTTAGAAAGAAGGAAATTAAATTATGAAAAGCAGAGCAGCTGTCGCTTTTGGACCAGGCAAACCGTTGGAAATCGTGGAAATAGATGTGGCAGAGCCAAAAGCCAAAGAAGTATTGGTGAAAATTCTTTACACTTCCGTCTGTCATACCGATGCGTTCACTTTGTCGGGTGAAGATCCGGAAGGTGTTTTCCCTGCCGTGTTGGGCCATGAAGGCGCCGGTGTGGTCGTTGCCGTGGGTGATGAAGTCACTTCCGTGAAGCCCGGGGACCATGTCATTCCTCTTTACACGCCGGAATGTGGGGAATGCGAATTCTGTCTGTCCGGCAAAACAAATCTGTGTTCAGCCGTCCGCGAAACCCAAGGCAAGGGCTTGATGCCGGATGGAACGACCCGTTTCTCTTACAACGGAGAGCCGATTTATCACTATATGGGGACAAGTACTTTCAGTGAATACACCGTTGTGAATGAAATCAACCTAGTCAACATCGATAAAGAGGCGCCATTGGATAAAGTTGCTTTGTTCGGTTGCGGCGTGACGACCGGCCTCGGGGCTGTCGAAAACACGGCAAAAGTCGAAGAAGGCGCAGTGACTGCAGTCTTCGGACTTGGAGCGATCGGACTGGCTGTTATCCAAGGTTTGAAAAAAGCCAAAGCCAAGCGCATCATCGCTATTGATATGAATCCCGACAAATGGGAACTGGCCAAAAAAATGGGCGCCACTGATTTCGTCAACCCAAGCGAACATGATCGTCCGATCCAGGAAGTCCTGATCGAAATGACCAACGGCGGCGTGGATTACAGTTTTGAATGCATCGGAAATGTCGAAGTCATGAAAGCCGCTTTGGAAGCTTGCCACAAAGGCTGGGGCGAAAGCATCATTATCGGTGTCGCGGGAGCCGGCAAAGAGATCCATACCCGTCCGTTCCAATTGGTGACAGGACGCGTCTGGAGAGGTTCTGCATTCGGCGGTGTCAAAGGCCGCACAGAACTGCCCGGAATGGTTGAGGATTTCATGAACGGCGAAATCGACTTGGACAGCTTCATCACGCATCACCTGAATTTCACCGACATCAATGAAGCCTTCGACCTGTTGCACAAAGGCGAGTCGATCCGCACGATTTTGACCTATGGAGAATAAGGACATGACAACAACTCTGATCGAAACGCATAAAGCGTTCGGGGGCGAACAAAGAAAATACCGCCACTACTCTGAAACACTGGATTGCGATATGGTTTTCAGTCTATTCCTGCCCCAACAAACGGACAATAAGCCGACAGATTTAATATGGTGGCTTTCAGGCTTGACGTGCACCGACGACAACTTCAGCCAAAAAGGCGCCTTCCAAAAATACGCAAACCAGCACCAACTGGCCATTGCCATGCCGGACACTTCTCCGCGCGGAACGGCTGTGGCGGATGATGAAGGTTGGGACTTAGGCCAAGGCGCCGGTTTCTATCTGAATGCCACCCAGGAACCGTGGGCAAAAAATTATCGGATGTATGCTTATTTGACGGAAGAATTGCCTCAACTTGTCTATGCTCTGATTCCGAATTTTTCAGGAAAAGAGAGCATCATGGGACACTCGATGGGTGGCCACGGCGCGTTGGTCATCGGCTTGAAGAATCCGGAACGCTTCCGCTCCATTTCGGCATTTGCACCGATCCTGAATCCGTCACAGGTTCCCTGGGGCCAAAAAGCCTTCACCGCCTACCTGGGGACTGATGAAACAAATTGGACGGAGTGGGACGCGACCAGCTTGATCGCGGAAAGCCCTGCAGCTCCGCCCATCCTTATTTCGCAAGGGACAGCTGACAATTTTTATGATGTCCAACTGAACGAGGAAGCCTTCCTGCAAGCCACTGAAGGCAAGAAAGTGCGCTACGAAAAACTGGACGGTTACGATCACAGTTACTTTACGATCGCTACCTTCATCGAAGACCATCTGCAATTCCATAAAGACTGTTTGAAGTAGAAAGCAGCAACCATAAGCACACAAAAAGCCGATAAGGTCACGGATATTCCGTTTCCTTATCGGCTTTTTTACCGAGCTTTTGTCAAACACCCAGGCAACTATTTTTTCTTCTGGATCCATTTCTTAGATGGCTTAGACGGTTTAGATGAAGGCGGTTTGATTAGATTTTTCTTCAGCCAGTTGAAATAGTACATATCCGGCACGACCGCAAAGTCGGTCATTACATTGGAAATCGCGATGTAGAGTTCTTCTTCGCTGTCCGCAAGATAATCAACAGCATCGATTGCTTCCACCATGCTCTCCAGATCAAACTCCCGCCGGCCAAAAACTTTTTTGCAGCTTTTGTTTTCTTTCTGTAGATCTTTGTAATAGCGTTTCGCGCTCAACTCGTCATCGTATTTCAATGAAAGCAGAATCAGCGGCAACAGCATCTGAGCGGATGCTTCAGGGGAGCGCTGGTAAAGCTCTTTGGCTTTTTCCATTTGTTCCAACTGACAGTAGATACCCATCAGAATGTAGCGGATCCCCATATTGTCAGCTTCGTTCAACCGCAAAATATCTTCATACTCCCTCACGGAAGCCGTCAACATCCGGCGTTTCTGCAATTCATCCGCATACAGCGCCTTGATGCGCAAGTATGCCCTGGTTTCGACGATTCCCCAATAGTTTCCGATGGACTCCTCATCATCCAGACCGCGCTTTTGCATCACTGCCTTTCCGAGTGTCTCCAGTTTCTTGAGTTCATGAATGAATTCGAGTGATTCAGGATCCAGTTTAAATAGCCGGGCTTCCAAATTATCCGGATCCAACTTCAAGGCACGCTCCAAAATCGCTGCGTATTCGCGTTCGGAAGCCGCGAACTCCAGCTTCTCCAGCTCTTCAGTCGCTTTTTCCTCGTTTGTCATTTCTCCGATTACGAACGTTTCGCCCTTGGCACTGGCCTCGTTGGAAAGCTTCGTGAATGCTTCAACTGCTTCATCCACAGAGTCGTAATCCTCGACGTGATTCAAAATGAATTTGTTCAACTGTTTCAATACTTTTTCCGTTTCTTTCATGCAATTCACCCTCCCCAATTGCAGTTTGCTAAGTATATTATACCCGATTTTTGACGGCTTGCGTTAAGGAGAAGATGCCTTCCAGCTGAAAAGTTTTACTCAGTACGGCACTCTGTTCGACGATCGCCATGATGACGTCGACGGATTTCTCCATCGTCTCCAGCGTCACGAATTCGTATTTCCCGTGGCCGTTTTCAGTGCCGGAGAACAGGTTCGGGGTCGGCAAACCTTTGTGCGAGATGATGCAGCCGTCCGTTCCGCCGCGCATCGGTTTAAAGACCGGTGTGATGCCGCAGGATTCATAAGCCTGCACAGCCAGATCGACAACGACCGGATGCTGCTCGATGATGTCGCGCATATTGTAGTATTGGTCGAACAACGTCAAGGAAATCCGCGGTTCGGCAAACTGGGAGTTGAACGCCGCCACCTGTTCGGTGAAGAAACGCTTACGGGCAGCGAATCGCTCACGGTCATGATCGCGGATGTAGTAGGTCTGTTTGACTTCATCGACGGTCCCGCTCTGGCTAGTCAGGAAGTAGTAGCCTTCGTAGCCGCTGGTGCACTCTGGCGTTTCGTGCTGAGGCAAAGCTGCCGCAAATTGGCTGGCGACCAGCAGAGCGTTGACCATCGTGTCCTTTGCGGAACCAGGATGGACGCTCGTGCCGCGGATGGTGAGTTCCGCTTGGGCTGCATTGAAATTGTCGTAAGTCAGATTTCCAATCGGCCCGCCATCGATCGTGTAGGCGAAGTCGGCGGCGAAATGGTCCACATCGAACAGTTTCGCCCCGCGAGCTCCCAGTTCTTCGTCGGGTCCGAAAGCGAGGCGGATCTTCCCGTGTTTCCGTTCCGGATGCGCGATGAATTGCTCGCAGGCGGTCACGATCGAGGCAATGCCGGCTTTGTCGTCGGCGCCCAACAGGGTCGTGCCGTCCGTAGTGATGACCGTCTCCCCGATATAGTTCCGCAAGCGCGGGAATTCCTTCGGCGAGAGGATGATTTTTTCAGCCTCGTTCAAGACGATATCGCCGCCATCATAAGCACAATGGACCTGTGGATGGATATTGACTGAGTTGAAATCGGCCGTGTCCAGATGCGCAATGAAACCGATGACCGGCACTGCTTCTGCCGTATTGCTTGGCAGGGTCGCGGTCAGAAAGCCGTTCGTTTCATTATATTCGACCTCCTCCAGACCGATTCTGATCAGTTCCTTCGCCAACTCCAGGGCGAAAGTCACTTGGTTATGTGTGGATGGCACCGTGTAGCTACTGTCGTCCGAACGCGTGTCGACCTTTGCGTATGCGATGAATCTTTCTAATAAATTTTCGTACATATTCCTCATCCGCCTTTCTTTGACGATTTTCATATCGATATAAGGAAATATCCGACTAACGGGCGCCTTCTGCAGGCAAGTCCGTTAAGCGGATATTTTCTCAAGAGCTTGTTTTCAGTCTGTTGTCCGTTTACTCTTCCACGTAAGCCGTGCGGAAATACATCGCTGCGCCCACCGGTTGGATCTGCACATCCTTCAAGGATGGATCGACCA
Source organism: Trichococcus sp. (assembly GCF_055118575.1). Lineage (NCBI taxonomy): Bacteria > Bacillati > Bacillota > Bacilli > Lactobacillales > Carnobacteriaceae > Trichococcus > Trichococcus sp. The sequence goes on from NZ_JBSQPW010000016.1 coordinate 52,501, forward strand.
AATTGGCGTTGGCGCCTTGATAGATCGGTGCATTCACGGCGTTCTCGGCGATCAAGGTCTCTTCTGCCGCCAACAGTGCTTCCCAACGACCTTCCGGATCGTTGGCATACGTGCTTCTAGTGTCGTCCAACAAAGCATCGTAGCCTTCATCCGCAAAGCGCGAACTGTTCAAGCCGCTTGTGGATTCATACATCTCCAAAAAGGCGATCGGATCGGCATAACTCGGCGTATAGGTTCCGTAGGCGATGTCATAGTCACCGTTCGTGGTCGATTCCATGCGGCTCTTCAGTGGCACATTGCGGATTGTGATCGTCAAGCCCGGCAGGTTCTCTTGCCATTGCGATTGCAGGAATTCGGCAGTTGTCTTGGAAGTCTCGGTATCGGATGTCAGCAATTCGATCGACAGCGTTTCGATGCCCAATTCTTCCTTCGCAGTTTCCCACTCGGCCTGAGCCGTTTCCAGATCGTAGGCAGCCAAATCGCCACTCTCTTCGCGGAAATCTTCATCCGTTTCCGGATTGAAGGCGTAATTGGATGGCACAAAACCATTCGAAGGCACGGAACCATCATTCAAAACCGTGTTCACATACGCTTCCTTGTCGAATGAATAAGACAAAGCTTTCCTTAGATGGACATTGGCTGTGCTTGTGCGGCCTTGGTTAAACCAGACATAGCCGGACAGAGCTTTCGGTTCCGTCACCAAAGCGTCGGATCCTGCATATTGTTCAATGTAAGGATTGCTGATCTGCGTCAACTGGACTTCACCGGATTCGAACAAGTTGATGTTCGTGGCGATTTCTTTGCTGACTTCCCAGTTGATCTGATCCAATTTGACGTTTTCCGCGTCCCAATAAGCTTCGTTTGGAACCATCGACCAGTTCAGATCCGTGCCTTCCCAACCTTCCACGACGAAAGGTCCATTGTACACCGTGTTTTCACTGTTCGTTCCGTAGGCGCTGCCCAACTCGCTCGCCACTTGGTGGTTCTGCGGCAAGTAGGAAGACGTCCCCAACAAATCCTTGAAATAAGCGGTCGGATTGCCCAAAGTGAACTTCACGGTCTTTTCATCGACCGCTTCGACACCCAGTTCGGCTTTGTCCAACTCCCCATTGTTGATTGCTTCGGCATTCTTCAACGGGTACAGTTTGTTGATGTTCGGGGAAGCCGTTGCTGGATCGACGATTTTTTGGTAGGTATAGACGAAATCCTGCGCGGTCACTGGATCACCGTTCGACCAGTTCGCATCTTCCCTAATCTTGAAAGTATATTCCAGTCCGTCTTCACTGACGACAGGCTCTTCGGCGGCGATACCCAATTCAAACGCGCCATCGTCACCGACGCGATAAAGACCTTCATTTGCGTTCTCGAGCACCACCAAGCTGGAGTTATCTGCTGAGATGGCGTTGTCCAAGGAAGCCAACTCCCCCGTATTCGTGATAGTGATGACTTGCTCCGCGGCAGGTGTGGCGGATGAAGCGGCTGCCCCTTCGCTGCTTTCCGTGTTTGCGGCATCCCCGGTCGAACAGCCCGCCAACACCAAACTTATCGCTAGCGTTGTCGTGATGACCCATTTATCTTTTAACATACTGTTCCTCCTGACGATTCTCATTATTTTTATCCCTATGTTGGAATTCACTTCTTTGATATGTATGTACAAGTAGCTTACCATCACAGGATGCTTTAGGATAATTCCGATTTCCGAACAACTGTGATAGGCAACGCCGATACTTCCAATAACCACAAAAAGCTCGCCCCCGTTGCGAACGGTAGGACGAGCTAAATAAGGGAGCTGCCAGCTAGATCAAGCGCGGGCCAAAATCCGCTGCAGGAACCCTCTGGTGCGGGCTTCTTTCGGATTGCCGAAAATAGCTTCAGGGGCGCCTTCCTCCACAATGACCCCCTGATCCATGAAGATGACGCGGTTGGCCACTTCCTTGGCGAAGGTCATTTCATGCGTGACAATGACCATAGTGGTGCCTTCC